>JAITFQ010000108.1 GCA_031281225.1 Chitinispirillales bacterium | reverse complement strand
ATAGAGATAAAAGCCCCGGACGTCATTCTCCGCAACGAAATGAGAATGCTGCAGGAGGCGGTCGACACGCTGTTTGACAATGGCCGCAGAACGTCTTCCGTCAAGGGTGAGGGCAAGCGCCCGCTAAAATCGCTTAGCGACCTGCTTAAAGGGAAGCAGGGGCGTTTCCGTCAAAACCTTTTGGGCAAGCGCGTCGACTATTCGGGCCGCAGCGTTATCGTCGTCGGGCCGGAATTGAAAATACATCAGTGCGGGCTGCCAAAGCTAATGGCGCTTGAACTGTTTAAGCCGTTTGTAATTCAGAAACTTGAAGAAAAAGGTTTTGTTCAAACGGTAAAAAGCGCGAAAAAATTTGTTGAGAAAGAGCGCCCGGAAGTTTGGGATATTCTTGAAGAGGTTATCAAGGATCACCCCGTGTTGCTCAACCGCGCACCGACCCTGCACAGGCTCGGTATTCAGGCGTTTTTTCCGGTGCTTGTCGAGGGGAAAGCCATCAGGCTCCACCCGCTCGTCTGTTCCGCGTTCAACGCCGACTTCGACGGCGACCAGATGGCCGTCCACGTGCCGCTCTCGTTTGAGTCGCAGCTTGAGTGCCGTTTCCTGATGCTTAGCGCGAACAACCTCCTCAGCCCGGCGTCGGGGCATCCGGTCATGACGCCTACGCAGGACATTGTTCTCGGCATATATTACCTTACAAAACTGTCGCCCGACCGCAAGGGGCAGGGGCGCATGTTCAGCGACGCCGATGAAGTTCTGCACGCCATTGCCGACAATCAGCTTGATATTCACGCGAAGATAAAGGTGCGCGTCAAAGGCAAGCTAATTGAAACCACCCCGGGCCGCGTAGTGCTCGGCACGATTGTACCGGATGAGATTCCGTTTGAGGAGATTAATCAGGGATTCAATAAAAGGCTTGTTCAGCGGCTTGTCGAGCAGGTTTACAACAAAACCGGAACCAAGACCACGTGCAAGTTTCTCGACGACATCAAGACGCTCGGCTACGAGTACGCCACAAAGGCGGGGATCACTTTCGGCGCCGACGACCTTATTGTCCCGGAAGAGAAGGAAGAGATCATCAGGAAGTCAAAAGAGGTGGTCGAGCACATCAGAAAGCAGCACGACAGGTATATCATCACCGAGGGCGAGCGCTACAATAAACTTATTGACGAGTGGACACGCGCCACAAACCAGATCGCCGACAAGATGTATGAGCGCCTGTCGGACGACAAGGGCGGTTTCAACCCTGTATTTATTATGATGGACTCGCAGGCGAGAGGCAGTAAGGACCAGATAAAACAACTCGCCGGGATGCGCGGGCTTATGCAGAAGCCGCAGAAGAAGATTACCGGGGCGGTCGGGGAGATTATTGAAAACCCGATTATCTCCAACTTCAGGGACGGCCTGACGGTTCTTGAATATTTCATATCCACTCACGGCGCCCGTAAGGGTTTGGCCGACACGGCGCTCAAAACCGCCGACGCGGGGTATCTCACCCGCCGTTTGGTCGACGTTGTGCAGGACGTTGTCATATCGAAGAATGACTGCAACACGTCGAAAGGGATATTCATCAAGGCGCTTAAAGAGGGCGATGACGTGATAGAATCGCTTTCGTCGCGCCTGCTTGGCCGCGTCGCGCAGGAAGACGTTTACGACAAGGTGACGGAAGAACTGATTTGCGAAGCCAACAAGTTGATTAACGATACGATAGCGAAACGGATAGAATCGGCCGGGGTGGAAGAGGTTATGATAAGGTCGGTTCTCACCTGTGACTCGGAGTTTGGCGTTTGCCAGCTTTGCTACGGGAGAAACCTCGCCACGGGTAAGATTGTCGACATCGGCGAGGCGGTCGGCATAATGGCCGCGCAGAGTATCGGCGAGCCGGGCACGCAGCTCACACTGCGGACGTTCCACATCGGCGGAACGGCGTCGCGCCTCATCGCGCAGTCGAAAGAAGAAGCGAAGATAGACGGGGTGATACGTCTTAAGGATATAGAGTACGAAGAGCACAAGACCGGCCGGGTCGTGATGAACCGCGTCGGCGAGGTGATCGTGGTTGACGCGGATGAGCGCGAGCGGTACAGATACAACATCCCCTACGGTTCGTTTCTTAAAGTTTCCGACGAGGAGCGGGTTGTCAAGGGGCAGGAACTTTACACGTGGGATCCATACAACAGCGTCGTCCTTACCCCGCAGTCCGGGGTGATCAGGTTTAAGGATTTAGTTGAGGACGTGACGTTCGAGGAGTTGTACGACGAGCGTACCGGCGCGACGAACCGGGTTGTTATCACTCATAAGGAGAGGAAGCTGCACCCGCACATTCAGGTTTACAACGGCGAAGAGCGCGTAGCGAATCTGGCGATGCCGGTAAAAGCCTATCTCCAGGTCAAGGACGGCGATAATGTCGTCAGGGGTGACATTTTGGCAAAAATGCCGCGCGAGAGTTCAAAGAGCCGTGACATTACGGGCGGTCTGCCCAGAGTCGCGGAGCTGTTTGAAGCGCGCCGCCCCAAAGACCCAGCCGTTATCTCCGACGTCGACGGCATTGTGTCTATCGGCGATACGGAGCGCGGCAACAGGAAGATTATAGTGAGGAACGAATACAGCGAAGCGTTTGAATATCTTATCCCCTCGTCCAAGCATTTGCGCGTCCATGAGGGCGACAGGGTGAAAGCCGGTGAACGCCTGTGCGACGGCGCTATCGACCCCCACGATATTTTGAGGATTTTGGGGGAAAACGAGGTGCAGGAGCACATGTTAAACGAGATACAGTCCGTTTACCGCCTGCAAGGGGTGACGATTAACGACAAGCACGTCGAGGTTATCGTTTCGCAGATGTTGCGCAAGGTGCGGATTGAAGATTCGGGTGGTACAGATTTTCTTGAGGGCGACGATGTCGACAGGAAAGAGTTGTACAGGGCCAACGAGAGGATCGTGTCGGAGGGGGGCGAACCGGCGAGGTTCAAGCCGCTTCTGCTCGGGATTACGAAAGCGTCTCTCACGACCGAGTCGTTTTTGAGCGCCGCGTCGTTCCAGGAAACCACAAAAGTTCTGTCGAAAGCCGCGGTCGAGGGCAAGACGGATACGCTGAGCGGTCTCAAGGAAAACCTGATTATGGGCAACCTGATCCCGGCCGGTACCGGCACGCGCAAGTACCGCAAGATTAAGGTGAAAGACCTCGAAACCGACATCGCCGAGGTCACGGAGCGTGAAATCAGCGATGATTTTATTGAGTTTTAGTTGAATTGAAAAAAAAATGTAAAAAAATAATAAAATATTTGCAATATTAATTTGCAATATATTATATTTACTAACTGTTATTAATTTTTTATCCGGAGGATTGCAGGTGCCAACTATCAGTCAGTTGATAAGGAAAGGGCGGCAGAAGCTTGAGAACAGGAGCAAGTCGCCGGCGTTGCACAGTTGCCCGCAGAGGCGCGGCGTGTGTACCCGTGTGTTCACGACCACTCCCAAGAAGCCCAATTCCGCGTTAAGAAAAGTCGCCCGCGTGCGCCTGACCAACCATATTGAGGTCAACGCGTATATACCCGGCGAGGGGCACAACCTGCAGGAGCACTCAATCGTGCTTATCAGAGGCGGCCGTGTTAAGGACGTCCCCGGCGTGCGCTACCACATCATACGCGGCGCGCTTGATACGCAAGGGGTTCAAAACCGTAAACGCAGCCGTTCCAAGTACGGCGTTAAGAGGCCGAAGGCCAAATAGGGACTAAATCATGTCGAGAAGAAGAAACGCAGAAAAACGTGAAATCACGGCCGACCCCAAGTACAACAGTACTTTGGTCACCCAGTTCGTCAATAGTGTTACCCGCGACGGCAAGAAGCGTCTCGCGGAGAACATCTTTTACAGCGCGGTCGAGATGGCCGGGCAGCGCTCCGGTGGGCAAGACGGCTTGTCTGTCTTTAAGAAAGCCATCGAAAACGTGAAGCCCACGCTTGAAGTGAAGTCGCGCCGTATAGGCGGGGCCAACTATCAGGTTCCCGTGGAGGTATCCACCGAAAGGCGGGTATCGCTCGCGATACGCTGGCTCATAACATACGCGCGGGCGCGCTCCGAAAAGAGCATGGCCGAGAAGTTAGCCAACGAATTCGTTCAGGCGTCCAAGAACGAGGGCGGCGCGATAAGAAAAAAGGTCGAAACCCACAAAATGGCCGAGGCCAACAAAGCTTTCGCCAATTTCAGGTACTAGGGTCACGGCCCGCGCTTGACAAAAGCGCGATGTTTGAAATGGTACGTAGGGGCGAACAGTATCCGTCCGCTATGTTTGACAAGATACGGCGTTTGATAAGGTCGATAAACGTATGAGCGAGGAACCACAGAGTCAGCAAATAAAATTGCCGGATGTAAGAAATATCGGCATAATGGCTCATATTGACGCCGGGAAGACAACGACCACCGAACGGATTTTATTCTATACGGGAATTTTACACCGTATGGGTGAAGTTCACGACGGGAATACCGTCATGGACTGGATGGTTCAGGAGAGAGAGCGGGGGATAACGATCACCTCCGCCGCAACCGCCTGTCAGTGGAAAGGGCGCCGGATAAACGTAATTGATACGCCGGGCCATGTGGATTTTACCATTGAGGTGGAGCGTTCTTTGAGAGTTTTGGATGGCGCGGTAGCTGTTTTTGATTCCGTGGGAGGGGTAGAACCCCAGTCGGAGACTGTTTGGAGGCAGGCCGACAAGTACAATGTTCCACGGATTGCGTATGTGAACAAGATGGACCGTGTCGGGGCTGATTTTGACGGCTGCATTGAGGCGATGGGGCGTAAGTTTTCCTCGCTGAAAGCGGTTGCGGTTCAAATGCCGATGGGCGGCGAAGACAGGTTTGAGGGTGTTATTGACCTTGTCGCGATGAAGTCTTACCGATACGACGAGAGCACGCAGGGCGCGGAAGTTACCGAGGCGGATATCCCGCCGCAGTACGCGGAGGAAGCGAACCGGCGCCGGGAAGAGATGCTTGAAGCGGCCGTTGATTTTGACGACGAGCTGATGAGCCGGATGCTTGAGGGCGAAGAGGTTGGCGACGAGTTGGTAAGGACCGCTTTGAGGCGGGGGGTTTTGGGGCATAAGATATGCCCTGTCCTTTGCGGATCGTCTTTCAAGAACAAGGGTATACAGCAGTTGCTCGACGCGATCGTTTATTATTTGCCCTCCCCCATAGACAGAGGGAAAGTCTCGGGGATGGATGCCGCCACCGGTGAGGCGAGAGAGAGGTCGCCGGACGCAAAGGAGCCTTTTTCCGCTCTTGTATTTAAGATAGCGTTAGACCAGCACGTTGGGCGTTTGGCTTACGCGAGGGTGTATTCGGGGAAAGCGGGGTTTAAGAACGCGCTTTACAACCCCCGGCTGAAGGTCAGGGAGCGGGCGACAAGAATTTTCCGTATGCACTCAAATAAGAGGCACGCGGAGCAGTTTATGGAGGCGGGGGATATAATCGCCCTCGTTGGGTTACGGGAAACTACTACGGGCGACACGATTTGCGATCCCGATTTCCCGCTGGTCTTTGAACAGATGTCATTCCCCACCCCGGTACTGGCGAGGGCGATAGAGCCCAAGAGTACGGCGGATGAGGAGAAGTTGAATCAGGCGCTTGAAAGGTTGGTTGACGAAGACCCGACCTGCGCGGTGAGGGTTGACAGCGAAACGGGGCAGAGGCTTATCTCCGGGATGGGGGAGCTTCACGTTGAAGTTTTGGTAGACAGGCTGATAAAAGAGTTTAACGTCGGCGTGCACGTAGGGAAGCCGCAGGTATCGTACAAGGAGACGATAACGGCGCCGGTCAGGGAGGGTTACCTGTTTGACCAGTTGGTCGGCGGCAAGCACCATCACGGTCATGTTACTTTGAGTGTATGCCCGATTGAAGCCGCAAGGGAGATAGAGTTTGTAAATAAGGTACCGCCGGAGTTGTTGGCATGTGAGTTTGTAAGCGCGGTCAGGCAGGGGGTGATGGAGGCCGCGGGCGGCGGGGTGCTTTCGGGATTTCAGGCGGCGGGTATAGAGGTTACTTTGGAGTCCGCCGGTTATAGTGAAGACAGTTCGACCGAGATCGGTTTTAAGATAGCGGGCAGCATGGGGTTCAAGGAAGCGTGCGCGAAAGCGGCGCCTGCGGTTCTCGAACCGATAATGAGCGTTGAGATGGTGGTTCCGGCCGATTACATGGGCCCTGTGATACACGATTTCAACAGCCGCCGCGGGAAGGTTTTGGGGATAGACTCCCGCAAGGACGTGCAGGTAGTGAGCGGCGAGGCCCCGCTTTCGGAGATGTTTGGCTACGCGACCGCGCTGAGGTCTTTGAGCCAGGGGCGGGCGGTGTACAGTATGCGGCTTGACAAATATGAAATTGCGGGTAAAACCGTTCAGGATGAAATTCTGCGCCGTATTGGCAGATTGTAATATTGATTGTCATCAAATAATAAAACGCAGGGCGACAAAAATTGCCCCGCAGAGGAGCGCAACAAAAAATGCCGGGTGAAAGAATACGCATCAGGTTAAAGTCGTTCGACCACAATATCCTCGACAAGTCCGCGTCGGATATCGTGCGTACGGCAAAGGGGACGGGCGCCCGCATATCGGGTCCGATACCCTTGCCCACGGAAAAGACCATTTACACGGTTCTCCGTTCGCCGCACGTAAACAAGAAATCGCGCGAGCAGTTTGAGACGAGGGTGCACAAGAGGCTGATAGACATTTTGGAGTCTACGCCGCAGACGGTTGATTCGCTCATGAAGCTGGATTTGCCGGCGGGCGTTGACGTAGAGATCAAGGTGTAGGGCGTTACAGGGTCAATACACTTATATACATATAATATGATGGCGTACAGCCGGGCGGGGTGAATATCCGTTTGGGGGCGCTGTCAAAAAAAGACAGGTGCAATATGCTGGGACTTATTGGAAAAAAGATGGGGATGACGAGGATTTTCAACGACACGGGCCGTGTCGTTGGGGCAACTGTCATTCTTGTCGGCGACAATGTCGTCGAGCAGATAAAAACCGTTGAGAACGACGGCTACAGCGCTGTGCAGCTCGGTTTCGAGGAGATCGATGAGCGCAAGGTGCGCAAGCCGCAGCTCGGCCATTTCAAGAAGTTGGGCACCGCCCCCGTAAGAGTGCTCAAGGAGTTTGAGACCGATTGCGCGGAGGATGCCGACCTCAAGCCGGGGCAGACGCTCGGCGTCGAGGTTTTTGAGAACGTCAAGTTTCTCAACGTGACGGGTATCTCAAAGGGGCGCGGTCATGCCGGTACGATTAAGAAGTACAACTTCCAACGCGGTCGCGAGTCTCACGGCAACAGCAACCACCGCGAGCGCGGTTCGTCCGGCGCGGCGTCATACCCGGCGCGTGTAATGCCCGGTCTGAAAATGTCGGGCCACATGGGCGCATGCCAGGTGACAACGAGAAAACTCGAGGTTGTGGGGATCGACAAGGAAGCGGGTCTGGTATTCGTCAAGGGCTCCGTCCCCGGATGCAAGACCGGCATCGTTTACCTGAGAAAGTTTATCAAGAAATAGATACCGCGTTTCACAGGGGCAAACGGTGTTTGCCCGCGGTGTGTAAAAAAAATGTTTGAAATGAAAAATTATTAAAACAGGATAGATAAAAAATGAAGGCAAAATTGTATCAACAGAACGGAACGGTAAAGGGCGACATCAACCTCCCCGAATCCGTCTTTGCCGCGGAAGTGAACGAGGCTGTGCTCCATCAGGTGATCAAGTCGTACCTCGCGAACCAGCGTCAGGGGACGGCCAAGACCAAGACCCGCGCGGAGGTGTCGGGCGGCGGCAAGAAGCCGTGGCGGCAAAAGGGCACGGGGCGTGCGCGCGCCGGGTCAAACACCTCGCCGATATGGGTGCGCGGGGGCAAGGCTTTCGGGCCGGTGCCGCGTGATCACTATACGGTGATCCCCCGCAGGCTCAAGAAGTTAGCGTTAGTTTCGGCGCTGTCGTCGCGGGCTAAGGACGAAAAGGTCATGGTGATTGACGCGCTGGCCTGCGCCGAGCCCAAAACAAAAGCTATCGCCGCTATGCTTGAGGCCATGAATCTTTCTGGAAAGAAAAATTTATTAATTATTGATTGTGACGGTGTAAAGAATGTATATTTGTCCAGCCGCAATATCAGGGATTTGGATATCCGCCCGGTTAATGAAATTAACGCGCTCGATATCGTAAATTCCGAAAACATCATTTTCGGCGGCGAAGGGCTGATAACCAAAGTAGAAGAGGCGGTGGCGAAATGAGCAAGTATCACTCGATAATCAGATACCCGTCGATAACGGAAAAAAACACGAACCTCCGTTCCGACCAAAACAAGTACGTATTTGAAGTCGCCGTAAACGCGACAAAGGCTGAAATCAAGGAAGCCGTCCAGCACTTGTTTGAGGTTGATGTGGAGGCCGTCAATACGATGGTGGTCAAGGGGAAGAAAAAGCGTGTCGGCCGCAACGTAGGTTACAGGCCCGACAGGAAAAAAGCCATCGTAAAGCTGAAAAAAGATCAAACCATCGCCAAATTTACAGACGTATAAACGCGCGATGTAGATATGCAGGGGCAGGCAGTATTTGCCCGCAAAAGCCGCAAGGCATAAAAAACGAATGTATGGGTGTCAATAACCGCCCGCAAAACGTTAAGGAGAAGTAAATATTATGGCAGTTAAGCATTACAGACCGACGACGCCGACCTTGAGATACAAGACGACGACCACGCAGGGGCAGCTAACGACTGACAAGCCCCATAAGCCGCTCCTCGTCCCCAAGCACAGAAGCGGCGGCCGCAACAACCGCGGCGTCATAACCGTGCGCCATCGCGGCGGCGGGCACAAGCGTTTTATCCGTATTATCGATTTCAAGCGCGACAAGATCGGCGTGCCGGGGATTGTTGAAACGATTGAGTACGATCCTAACCGTTCAGCGTTCATCGCGCTGATTAAATATTTGGACGGCGAGCGCAGATACATTTTGGCGACGGTCAACATGAAAGTCGGCCAGAGGATAGTGTCCGCGGAGCAGGCGGAGATTGCCGAGGGCAACTGTATGCTTCTCGCGAACATCCCTTCGGGCACGATGGTTCACAACATTGAGCTTAGGGAGAAGAAGGGCGGCCAGATCGCCCGCAGCGCCGGCGCCTACGCAGAGGTCGTCGCCAAGGAAAACAAGATGGTTCAGTTGAAGTTTCCGTCGAGCGAGATACGCGTCGTCCGTGAAAGCTGTGTGGCGACCGTCGGCCAGGTTAGCAACGCCAACCATATTAATATGAGCATAGGTTCCGCCGGTCGCAAGCGCCATTTGGGGATACGCCCCACCGTGCGCGGCGTGGCCATGAACCCTGTCGACCACCCGATGGGCGGCGGCGAGGGCAGGTCGTCGGGCGGCGGCCATCCTGTTTCACCCTGGGGCCAGAAGTCCAAGGGGGTAAAAACGCGCAATCCTAAAAAGCTGTCGAGCAAGTACATTGTGCGCCGGAGAAATAAAAAATAAAAAAAATTTGTATCTGGGGATGTCAAAGAATTATATTGTATAGTCTTTGGATAAAAATAGAAGAATTGACAAGGAAAAAAAATGTCGCGTTCAGTAAAAAAAGGGCCGTTTGTTGACGGCTATCTGGTAAAAAAGGTTGAGGACTCAAACAAGTCCGGGCAGAAGAAGGTCATTAAGACCTGGTCGAGGCGTTCGGTCATTTTGCCTGAGTTTGTCGGTCAGACGTTTTCGGTTCACAACGGGAACAAGTTTCTCCCCGTGTACGTCACCGAGAACATGGTCGGGCACCGTTTAGGCGAGTTCGCCCCGTCGCGCAATTTCCGCGGGCACAGCGGGTCTAAAACAGACAAGTCCGCCAAGAGATAATTAGGAGGAGAGTATTGTGGAGTCAAATGCTAAATTGAGAAACCTGAGGACGACGCCGAGAAAGGCGCGGTTAGTCGCCGACGCCGTGAGGGGCAAGAATGTCAACGAGGCGCTGAACTTGCTCAGGTTCGGAATAAAGAAAGACGTGGCGGAGGACATAGCCAAGCTGATTAGTTCGGCGGTGGCGAATCTTTCGAATAACAGCAGCGACGCGAACATAGAGGTTGACGGGCTTCGCGTTAAGGAGATCAGAGTCGACGAGGGGCCGGTGATGAAGCGGTTCCGTCCGCGCGCCAAAGGGAGCGCGTCGGCTGTTCTCAAGCGCATGTGTCACATTTCCGTCACCTTATCCAATTAATCAGGAGGAGTTGTGGGTCAGAAAACGAATCCGGTAGGCTTGCGGCTTGGGATCACGAGATCGTGGTCGTCCAATTGGTATGCCAAGGAGCGGTTTGCCGATTATCTGTACGAAGACATTCTGTTGAGAAACTACCTGCGCAAGCGTTTGGAGCACGGCGGGATAAGCGTACTCGAAATTGAGCGCACGGCGAAGCGTGTGACGGTGAGCATCCACACCTCGCGCCCCGGTATCGTAATCGGGAAGAAGGGCGAGGAGGTCGAAAGATTGAAGGGCGAGCTCCAGCACCTTACGCAAAAAGAGATACAGATAAACATTCGCGAAGTGAAGAAGCCGGAAATGGACGCGCACCTTGTGGCCGACAACATCGCCCGTCAGGTTGAAAAGCGTGTATCATATAAGAAAGCGACGAAAAAAGCTATATCGACGGCGATGCGGATGGGCGCCGAGGGGATAAAGGTTATGGTTTCCGGCCGCTTGAACGGCGCGGAGATTGCCCGTACCGAGACTTTCAAGGAAGGGCGCATTCCTCTGCACACGCTCAGGGCCGACATAGATTACGCGACGTCAACAGCTCATACGACTTACGGGTGCATTGGCGTTAAAGTATGGATTTGCAAAGGCGAAGTCATAGTCCGCGCCGAGAAGCAAGTAGCCGATAGCGCGAAAGGGTAAGGAGAGGTAGAGGAATGTTATCACCGAAAAAGGTAAAATGGAGAAAGACGCAACGCGGCAGGATGCGCGGCGCGGCTACGAGCTGCAACGAGGTGTCGTTTGGGGAGTTCGGCTTGCAGGCTACGCAGCCCGGCTGGGTCGACAACCGCCAGATTGAGGCGGCCCGTATCGCGATGACCCGTTTCATCAAGCGCGGCGGCAAGGTGTGGATACGCATCTTCCCGGACAAGCCCATAACAAAGCACCCCGCCGAGTCCCGCATGGGTAAGGGTAAGGGCGCGCCGGAAGGGTGGGTATGCGTTGTGAGGCCTGGAACTGTAATGTTTGAACTGGCGGGGATAAAAAGCGACGTCGCGAAAGAAGCCATGCGTCTCGCGGCACAGAAACTTCCTGTGCTGACCCGTTTTATTGAACTGGAAAAGCAGGTATAACTATGAAAGTTAAAGAGATAAGAGAACTCTCCGTCGAGGAGATCAAAAAAAGAATAGACGGTCTGGAAGAGGAGCATTTTAACCTGAGATTCCAGGCGAGAATGGGCCAGCTCACAAACCCGCTGAGGCTGCGCTACGTCAAGAGGGACATCGCGAAAGCGAAGACGATCCTTGGCGAGAAGAAGAGGGGGGCGTAATGGACGGAGAAAAAATGGCTGTGAGAAATAACAGGAAAGAGCGTGTCGGCGTGGTCGTCAGCGACAAAATGGAGAAGAGCGTGGTAGTTAATGTTGAACGCCAGCTCATGCACCCGATTTATGGGCGTACCGTCAGAATCAAGAAGCGTTACGTGGCCCACGACGAAACGAACGATTGCAAAGTAGGCGACATGGTGAGGATCACCGAGACCCGCCCCCTTTCCAAGACGAAGAAGTGGCGCATAGTCGAGGTTATCGAACGCGCCAAGTAATTCGGTTTTTTTGAACGAAAGAAATCATGTCCGCGGATAAAAAATATCCCTGGATGAAAATAAAGGAAACGGCAGTTATGATACAGGTAGAATCGATACTGAATGTTGCCGACAACTCCGGCGCGAAGAAAGTCCAGTGCATCCGGGTTTTAGGCGGCACGCGCAGGCGTTACGCCCGCGTAGGCGACGTGATAGTGGTTTCCGTTAAGGACGCGATCCCTAACGGCGCCGTAAAAAAAGGGACGATTGTGAGGGCCGTCATCGTAAGAACCGCCAAGGAGCATGGCCGCAAGGACGGCACATACATCCGTTTCAGCGACAACGCGGCGGTGATTATCAACGAGGCCGGCGAGCCCAAGGGGACCCGTATCTTCGGCCCCGTGGCCCGCGAGTTGCGCGAAAAGAAATTCACGCGCATAGTATCCCTTGCGCCTGAGGTATTGTAGCGGTTACTGTATGGGCAAACGGTGTTTGCCCGCAATGCAAAACAACGAATAGACGTATGGGCGAACAGTGTTCGCCCGATATTCAGGAGATAAATTATGTCACTAGGTTTACGTAAAGACGATGTGGTCGTGGTGATATCCGGCGAGTTCAAGGGGAAGAGCGGTAAGATCCTCAAGATGTTCCCGGATAAGAACAAGGCTATTGTCGAGGGGATTAATTTCGTCAGGCGCCATACTAAGCCCAGCGTGAAGAATCAGCAGGGCGGTATTATGGAAAAGGAAGCCGCGGTTCACATCTCCAATCTGATGCTCAAATGCCCCAAGGCCGGTGTCCCTACACGTTTGGGCGTCAAGGTGCTTGACGACGGTAGCAGGGTAAGGTATTCAAAGAAGGCGAAGGAGACGATATAAGTGAGCAAGGCAGCAACTCAAAAGCCCCGTATGCGGGTAAAATATGATAGCGCGGTTATACCGGCGCTCATGAAAAGGTTCGGCTACAAGAACGTCAATCAGGTGCCGCGCTTGGACAAGATTGTCATCAACATGGGGGTGGGCGACGCTGTCGCCGACGCCAAGATGATCGACGAGGCCGTGAACACCCTGCGTGACATCAGCGGTCAAAAGCCTATCGTCACGCGCGCCAAAAAAGCGATATCGAACTTCAAACTGCGCGAAAACGTGCCCATAGGCGTGAAAGTGACGCTTCGCGGCGTGCGCATGTGGGAGTTTTTTGACAGGTTAGTGGCGATAACAATCCCCCGTATCCGTGACTTCCGCGGTCTGTCGCGCAAATCTTTTGACGGATTTGGAAATTATACTATGGGATTGAAAGAGCAAATAGTATTTTTAGAAGTCGACCGCGACAAGATCGCGAAAATTACCGGCATGGATATTTGCATCAATACCACCGCCGCGAATAACGAAGAGGGATTTGGCCTGCTTGAAGAATTAGGCATGCCGTTTAGGAAACAGTAAGAATGCGAAATGCGAAATTCGAAATGCGGAATTTAAAAATGACGTTAATTTCGAATCTCGCATTAAAAAATGTTTTGACTTTTATTTCGCATTCCGAATTTCGCATTTTGAATTCAAAAAAGGGGTAGTTGAGTGGCACGTAAAGCGTTGATAGAAAAAAACAGGAAAAAGCAAAAGTTTGCCGTCCGTACGTACTCGCGCTGCAAGCGTTGCGGTCGTCCGCGCGCGTTCATCCGCGACTTCGGCTTGTGCAGGCTCTGTTTCAGGCAGATGGCCCTGAACGGCGAGATTCCCGGCGTCGTGAAGTCAAGCTGGTAATTGGGATTTGCAAACTGCGGTAAAATGTTTTTGATAATTAAAGAGATAGCAGCAATGGCAATAATACCGCCCGTGGGGGCGGCAATTTGCCGCCCGCGAATCCGCGGTCATAATAAACAGTAAGGGGTAGTAAGGATGTTAACAGACCAAATTGCCGACATGTTCAACCGGATCAGAAACGCTATTATGGCGAGAAAGCGTACGGTGGACATTCCCGCGAACAAACTGAAAAAAGAGATAACGAAGATCCTCTTCGAAAATCACTTCATCAGCAAATACGCTTTCGTCGAGGATGAAAAGCAGGGGACTATCAAGATTCTCCTCAAATATGACGACGAGATGCGCAACGCCGTTCAGGGATTGAAGCGTGTTTCGACCCCCGGCCGTAAAAAATACGCCGGCGCGAACGCCCTCCCCAAAGTGTTAAACGGAATGGGTATAGCGATAGTCAGCACGTCGAAAGGGGTAATGACCGACAGGGATTGCAGGAAAATGAACGTCGGCGGCGAAGTTATAGGATTGGTTTGGTAAATTCTCACGTAGGGGCGACCGTCCCCGGTCGCCCGTGCCTGCGAAGAAAAATATATAGATGGAGAACACAGAGGCGGATTACCCGCCGGCTGTGCCACCCGAAAAACGAGGAGCAGTAAAAACGTGTCACGCATAGGAAAATTACCGGTCAAACTGCCAAGCGGCGTGACCGTAAAGGTGGATGGCCGTACAGTAGAGATCAAGGGAGCCAAAGGCACGCTGACAAAGGAACTGCCGGCTGAGGTCGGGGTCGAGGTGGCGGACGGGGTTGTGAATGTCGTTCCCGCTCTTGAATCCGAAAACACAAAGGCTCTTTGGGGTCTTTACCGTGTATTGATTAACAACATGGTCGTCGGTGTGTCCGCCGGCTACAAGATAGAGCTTGAGGTTCATGGCGTAGGTTACAAGGTGGAACTCAAAGGCAAGGATTTGCTGATTGCCGCGGGGCTCTCCGATACGGTGCTTTTCAAGGCGCGCCCGGGGCTTGAGTACAAGACTGAGGGTACGGTGAAAATGTCCGTTGAAGGGATTGACAAGGAGAAGGTGGGCCAGGCGGCCGCCGACATCCGCAGAATCCGCCCCCCCGAACCCTATAAGGGCAAGGGCATACGGTACGTAGGCGAGAACATACGGAGAAAAGCCGGTAAAACAGCCGGTAAGTAGTGGTAGATTGTCAATTTGATATTGTAATAATTATGAATAACGTCTGTGCGGGGGTGGCAGTCTGCCGCCTGTTTCACGGGCAACGACGGTGTAAACCGGAGGATTATCGGTAATATGAACAGCGCAAAACGGAGAAGCATCGAGCGGTCGCGTCGCGCGGCCCGGGTGCGCAAGTCGATAAGCGGGACGACAGAACGCCCGCGGCTGTGCGTAAGGCGCAGCATCACCCATATCTACGCGCAGGTAGTGGACGACGTGCAGGGCAAGACGATCGCCCAGGTCGGCAGCGTGGGTAAGGAGTTCGCTCAAAAGGTGTCCGGGAAAAATCTCAACAAGACCGAGGTGTCGAAACTTATCGGTGAGATGATCGCGGAGATGGCTATTGAGCAGGGTGTAAAGACGGTTGTGTTTGATAGAAAAGGTTATCTCTACCATGGCCGCGTAAAGGCTTTGGCGGAGGCGGCGCGGGGCAAAGGGCTTGTTTTCTGATATGAGGAGGGGTTGTTCCTTTGAGTAATGAAGAATTGGTATCGGGCGGCGGTGAGTCGCAATTTTCGGAGAGGTTAGTCGCGGTCACCCGTGTCGCGAAAGTGGCTAAGGGCGGTCGCCGCTTCGGCTTCAATGCGCTTGTGGCGGTTGGGGACGGCAACGGCACCGTGGGGATCGGCATGGGCAAGGCCAATGACGTGACCGAGGCGATCCGCAAGGCCGGCGAGAGCGCGAAGAGGGCCTTGGTGAAGGTCAGCGTGGTCAACGGCACTATACCGCATGATGTCCTGGGGCGCTTCGGCGCGGGCAGGGTCATCCTGAAGCCGGCGGCGCCGGGGACGGGCGTTATCGCGGGCGGGCCGGCGAGGGCGGTTCTGGAACTTGCGGGCGTCCGCAACATCCTGACCAAGTGTCTCGGAACGACCAACGCGCACAACGTCGTCAAGGCGACGCTCGACGGGCTCAAGCAGCTCAAAACGATAGACCAGATAAGGGCTCTGCGCCAGATTAAGGTGGAACAATGAGCAAGAAACTGAAAATTACACAGGTAAGAAGCGCCATAGGCCGCCTCAAAAACCAAAAGGCGACTGTCAGGGCGCTCGGCATCCGCAAGTTGAATCACTCGGTTATCCATGACGATAGCCCGACAATTCGCGGCATGATAGATACCGTTAAACATTTGGTTAAAGTTGAAGAAGTATAAAGGGAAGAGGGCGTAATGCTTAACTTGAATAATTTGAAACCGGCGGCGGGTTCCAACAGGCCGACTAAAAGGCTCGGCCGGGGTACGGCGAGCGGCCAGGGCAAAACTGCGGGCCGCGGCGAGGACGGCGATGGGTCGAGGAGCGGCGCTTACCAAAAGTTTTATTTTGAGGGCGGGCAGACGCCGCTCACGCGCCGGGTGCCCAAGGTGGGTTTCCACAGCCCGTTCAAAAAAGAATACCAGATCGTTAATGTCGGTTCGCTTGAAGAGATTGACGTTGGCGGCAGGGAGATTACAGCCGAGCTGCTCCGCGAGTTCGGCCTTATACACGAGGCGTCAATGCCCGTGAAAATTTTGGGGACGGGCGACTTCACCAAGGCGCTCACTTTCAAGGTCGACGCATACTCGAAGACCGCGAAGGAAAAAATCGAAAAAGCAAACGGGAAAGCAGAGGTCGTTTAATCGTGCTTGATACAGTACGCAACATGTTCAAAATCCCCGAGTTGAGGAAGAAAATCTTCTTCACTCTAGCGATTGTATTCGCTTACAGGCTTGGCGGGCACGTGCCCACGCCGGGCGTGAACACCGAAGTTCTCAGAGGTTTCCTCGCGGCGAACAGCGACGGGCTTTTCGGCTTGTTTGATATGTTCGTTGGGGGAAGTTTTGGCCGTTTTTCCGTGTTTGCGCTGGGTATCATGCCATACATTACCGCTTCCATTATATTGCAGCTCATGGGGACGATATTCCCGTACTTCCACAAATTGCAACGCGAAGGCGCGGAGGGGCGCAAGAAGCTCACCCAGTATACAAGATACGGCACAGTGGTGTTCGCGGCGATTCAGGCGATTGGGATTTCAATCTTCATGTCCGGCGTTCAGGATAACGGCGTTCAGGCGGTAATACCCCAAATGAGGGGTTTTCTGTTCATGTTCACAACCGTTATATCACTCACGACCGGTACTGTCCTCACGATGTGGCTCGGCGAGCAGATTACCGCGCGCGGGGTGGGGAACGGAATTTCACTTCTGATATTTATAGGTATAATAGCCGAGATTCCCGGTTCGGTCGCCGCTCAGGTGCGTATGGTTATGGCTGATCAGGGCCACGTCGCCACGGCGCTCTTTATATTGACCATCGTCCTCCTCGCAACGGTCGCGGTGGTGATTATGACGCAGGCGATGAGGCGTATACCGATACAGACGCCCAAAAAAGTGGTTGGGACAAAGATGTATGCGGGGCAAAACACCGTTCTGCCGTTGCGCCTGAACATGGCCGGCGTAATCCCCATCATCTTCGCGTCATCAATAATGACTTTCCCCGGCATGATAATCAGAGGGTTCGCCGGCGCGGAAACGTCTGTATTCATGGAAGACGTGTTTCGCCTTTTCGGTCCCGACGGGTTTGTCTACCCGCTTATGTTTGGAGTTTTGATCGTTTTCTTTACATACTTTTATACGGCCATAGTGTTTAATCCGGTTGACATTGCCGACAACCTGAAACGTCAGGGCGGGTTTATCCCCGGCATACGCCCCGGAAAGAAGACGGCCGAGTTCATTGAAAACGTTTTGACCCGCATAACGCTGCCCGGTTCGGTATTTTTGGCGCTCATTGCGGTTCTGCCCATGATGCTTATGAGGTCGATGGGCGGGTTTCATTTTGGCGGCGCGAGCATTCTTATCGTGGTCGGTGTGTCGCTTGATACCCTGCAACAGTTGGAATCGCATCTACAAATGCGCAACTACGACGGGTTCATGAAAAAAGGCACATTGCGCGGAAGGAGATAGCGGATCCGTCCGTCAGGTTTTTTTGGGGGATGTATTTTAAGATATGGGTAAAAACGATTCAATACAGGTTGAGGGCACGATAACAGAAGCGTTGCCGAACGCGTCTTTCAAGGTACAACTTGAAAACAAGCACGAAGTGCTGGCGCATATTTCCGGAAAGATGCGGATGAACTACATACGCATTCTGCCCGGGGACAAGGTGTTGGTGGAGTTATCGCCTTACGACCTGACAAGAGGCAGAATTGTTTATCGATACAAGTAGTTTTTGTATATTGTACAAATGTTTCGTAGAGGCGGCAGCCTGCCGCCCGCAAACGCCGGCAGATGATATTAATGTTGAGTATCATCATAAATTGTTAAAGCAGAGGGATTGAAGATGGCAAAAGATTCGTCAAGCGCGAAAAAGATCAAGAAAAAGGCCCCGGCAGACGGTGTCGCCCATGTCCGCGCTACGTTCAACAATACGATCATTAACGTGACCGACACGAGCGGCAACGTGATCGCCTGGAACACCCCCGGCAAGGCCGGCTTCAAGGGTTCGCGCAAAAGCACGCCGTACGCGGCGGGCCTCGCCGCCGAGGTAGTGGCTAAGGCTGCTTACGACGCCGGCGTGCGCAAGGTTGAGGTCCATCTACGCGGGGCTGGCAACGGTCGTGAAAGCGCCATCAGGTCGCTCGCGGCGGGGGGGCTGAAAGTTACATGTATCAGGGACTTTACCGCCGTCCCGCACAACGGATGCCGCCCGCCCAAAAGGCGCAGGGTCTAAGGAGGAAGAAACGTGAAAGTCAGAGCGTCAGTAAAGCCGATGTGCAACGGATGCAAGGTGATACGCCGTAGGGGTATCGTCCGGGTCATCTGTTCAAAAAATCCGAAACACAAGCAGCGTCAAGGCTGAGGAAAGGGCTGAATCATGGCTCGTGTAGCAGGTGTAGACATTCCAAACAATAAGCGCGGCGCCATAGCGCTGACGTACGTGTTCGGCATAGGCCGCACATCCGCCATGGAGATCATGGTCAAAGCCGGGCTTGACCCAAACAAAAAGGTCAAGGAGATGACGGAAGACGAGCTTAACCGTATCCGCCAGGTCATCGACACCGAGTACCAGACCGAGGGTAACCTGCGCTCCGAGGTGAGGATGAATATCAAGCGTCTGATGGACATCGGTTGCTACCGCGGCCTGCGCCACCGCCGCGGATTGCCTTGCCACGGCCAGCGGACAAGAACCAACAGCCGGACAAGAAAAGGCCCGCGCAAAACAATTGCCAATAAAAAGAAAGCGCCGACTAAGTAAAAATTAAAACTTGTAGGGGCGGACAGCGTCCGCCCGTACTTCCGGGGATAAAATAATCCCCATTACAAAAACGATAATAGAAATATACGGACGCCCAAAAGCCGCCCGTAATAAATGTAGAGTTTTAGAGGAGAACGTGAATGGCAGTCTACCATGGCCCCAAGTGCCGGCAGTGCCGCAGGGAAGGTGTTAAGTTGATGCTCAAGGGCGACCGTTGCGCTACTGAAAAGTGCGCCGTCGACCGTCGGCCTTTCCCTCCGGGTATGCGCCTTTCGAAGCGCAGGCGTTCCGCGACTGAGTATAACACCCAACTCAGGGAGAAGCAGAAGATACGCAGGATTTACGGCGTTTTGGAAAAGCAGTTTAGCCTCTACTTTGAGGCTGCTTCTAGATCAAGCGGCGTTACCGGCGAAACGTTGCTCCAAATGCTCGAGATGAGGTTCGATAATGTTGTCTACCGTCTCGGCTTCGCGCCGTCAAGAAGTTGCGCTAGACAGCTTGTGCTTCACAACCATTTCACGGTAAACGGGAAGAAAGTAAACATCCCTTCGTATCGTGTAAAGAGCGGCGACGTAATACAGGTCCGCGCCAAAAGCGCTAACCTCGCGTTGATCCACTCTTCGCTCAAGAATACAAAAGAGTTGTCGGACTGGCTGACGGTTGACAAAGCGAAACTTTCCGGTCAGGTTGTACGGGTGCCTGAGCGCGCGTCTATTCCTGTGAACGTGCAGGAACAGCTTGTAGTTGAACTCTACTCCAGATAAGAAAAGGGAGACCTGATACAATATGAAGTGGAAGAGTTTATTAATGCCCAAGGGCGTTAAGTTAGATAATCCGAAAGACGAGCCTAACTATTCGCGTGTTACGATAGAGCCGCTTGAGCGCGGCTGGGGCCATACTGTCGGCAACTCGTTGCGCAGGATTTTGATGTCTTCGCTACAAGGTGCTGCTGTGGTGTCGGTACGTATTGACGGCGCTCCGCACGAATACTCCGTTCTTGACGGGGTAACCGAGGATGTAGCGGATATCATCCTTAATCTCAAGCAGCTGCGCCTGAAGCTCCTGGCCGACGAGGATACTACTCTAAGGCTTGAGGTAAAGGGTGCGGGCGGCGACGTAAACGTCAAGGCTTCCGACATTGAAGGAAATGCGGGCGTTGAAATTTTGAACCCCGACCTGCACATCGCGACCATAAACGCCGACGCCAAACTCAATATTGAGATGCGGGTATCGGACGGCCGCGGCTATGTGTCCGCCGAGCAAAACAAAAGGGAAGAGGACCCTTTGGGGACAATCCCCATCGACTCTCTCTTTTCGCCGGTTACAAAAGTTAATTACGAGGTGATAAATACCCGTGTGGGCAGCCGCACCGACCTCGACAAGCTTATCCTTGATATTTGGACCGACGGCAGCATTTCGGTCGAAGACGCTCTCGGCTACGCGGCCAAGCTGCTCTACGACCATCTCGACGTCATGATCAATATTGAGGGCAACTTCCTCCCCGTGGAAGAGAAGGTACGGGACGAAAAAGCCGAGAAACTCAAACAGCTCCTGAAAATGAAGGTCGAAGAGCTGGAACTCTCGGTGCGCTCCGGCAACTGCCTGCGCGCCGCCAATATCCTGACCCTCGCCGATTTGGTGAAGAATCAGGAATCGGAGATGCTTAAATACAAGAACTTCGGCAGAAAATCACTTGTGGAACTCACCACAGTGCTGACCGGTATGGGCTTGGGTTTTGGCATGGATGTTGAAAAAATCATGAATTCGTAATCTGGTTTCGTAATTTAATAATGACAATAACGTAAAAAAAGGCTGTACTCATGCGTCACTTAGTATCAGGTCGTAAACTTAATCGGAACGCCAGCCACCGCAGGGCGATGCTTTCTAATTTGGCCATATCGATTCTCGATAAGGAACGGGTCACCACCACGCTCGCGAAAGCGAAAGAGGTGCGCGGCGTAGTTGAACGCCTTATCACGTACGGCAAAAAGGGCGATCTCCACGCGATTCGCACAGCGGTGCGCAGGGTTAATGACAAGGACATCTTGAAGAAGCTGTTCGATGACATCGCCCCAAGCTACAAAGACCGTAACGGCGGCTACACAAGGGTCCTCAAGACCGACGACCGTAAAGGCGACAACGCCCCAATGGCAATTATAGAACTCGTCGGGCGCGGGCATAATGATCCGGTGAGAAAGCGCAATCCGAAGAAGAAAGTTGCGGCGAAGAAGCCGGCGGCCGCGAAGAAAGCGGTCCCCGTAGCGGTTGCGGAGCCGGAAATGGAAATGGAAGTGGAAGCGGTCGTTGATGAGGCGGTTGTTGACGAGTCAACAGACTCAAAAGAGTAAGACCGGTTTTTATAGGGGCGGACTGTGTTCGCCCCTATCCTTTCTCCAGGGAGACCACACCCCTAAATAACCCCTATTCAAAATTTTTCGAAAGGATGCTTGTTATGGCTGTTAGTTACAAGGATTTGGGCTTTGTTAATACAAAGGAGATGTTTAAGAAGGCGTTTGAGGGCGGGTATGCTGTTCCGGCTTACAATTTTAACAACATGGAGCAGATACAGTCGATAATAACGGCTTGCGGGAAGTCGAACTCGCCGGTGATTATGCAGGTGTCGAGCGGAGCGCGCAAGTACGCTAACGAGACGCTCTTGCAGTACATGGCGCAGGGCGCGGTGAAAATGGCCCGCCAGCAAGGCCACAATATGCCCGTCGCGCTCCATTTGGACCACGGCGATACGTTTGAACTGTGCGTACAATGCATCGAGAGCGGTTTCTCGTCCGTCATGATCGACGGGTCGCACCATCCCTATGAAAAGAACGTCGAACTGACGGCGAAAGTCGTCGAGTACGCGCACAAGTACGACGTGACGGTCGAGGGCGAGCTCGGCGTTTTGGCCGGAATTGAAGACGACGTCGTCGCCGCGGAGTCCGTATACACGCAGCCCGATCAGGTCGAGGATTTTGTCAAGAAGACCGGCGTCGATTCGCTCGCCATATCCATCGGCACGTCGCACGGCGCGTTCAAGTTTAAGCCTGAGCAGTGCACGAAGAACGAAAAAGGCGTGCTCGTCCCGCCCCCGTTGCGTTTTGACATCTTAGAAGAGATCGAAAAGCGCGTCCCGGGCTTCCCGATCGTACTGCACGGCGCGAGCTCGGTGCTCCCCGAGTACGTAAAAATCATTGAAGAAAACGGCGGCGCGCTCAAAGCCGCTATCGGTATCCCCTCCGAGCAGCTCCGGAAAGCCGCAAAATCCGCCGTCTGCAAAATCAACATCGACTCCGACGGTCGCTTAGTGATGACCGCGATGATCCGCAAGGTTTTCAAGGACTCTCCCGCCGAGTTCGACCCGAGAAAATACCTCGGCCCCGCAAGAGAAGAACTTATCAAGATGATGATTGATAAGAACGAGAACGTATTGGGCAGTGCGGGCAAGGGTTGACTTTTGGGTGTGAAGTGACAGGTTGAGGAAAAATGCAAGGGGGGAAATTTCCCCCCACGCTTCCAGTCTTTTTGTGGTATACAAACTCTAATAAAAATACGTTGCTGTCGCCCCAAACTCATCCGTTCCAATGAAAAAATCAAACTTCACCGGCCTGACGTTAATCCCCACCCCCCCGTAGTACAGGTTTTTATAATGGAAATCTGCGATTAAATCGGCAAAACTGCCGGGTGACCGTGCGTAGCCGAAGCGCACGCTGTATATCTGCGCGATCTGTGCTTCTATGCCTGTGCGCATTATGTAGCTGCTCGGCGACGCCTTGCTGAACAGCCCCGTCATCTCAACGTCAAACGGAATCCGCACTATCGCGCCCCACATAGGGAACGTGTATAGCATTCCTGCCACCATTGAGCAATGCCGCCAGCCGAACCAGCCGCTCGCCTTATCCCCGCCGTCAATGGTGTTGTTCCACCGGTAGCCGGCGAGGTTTGTGAAGACGAAGGCGAAATCAATTCCGGGGAGAATTTGGCGCTGGTAAAACCCAAGGTCGAGGATCAGGTTGCTGGCGTTTACGTTTACTATTCTATCCGGGCTTTCCTCCCCGTTTTCCCCGTCATCAACCCCCCCGCCCTCAATTCTGTGCCGCCACTTCGACCGCTCGTAGCGGATATTAAGCCCTCCGTCGACGCTGCCCGGTTTTTCGGCCTGCTTGAACATCTCCCACGAAAAATTAAGCATCGCGTCGTGAACCGTGCTGCGCTCGCCGTTGAGGTAGCTGTAATAAACTCCCATCGCCCCGTTGTTATCGATGAATACCATGCCAAACGGTAATATAACCTTGTCGAATACCTCGTCCCACCCATAGCCCATAGCCATCGTCCCGGCGCCGCCCGCGCGGCCGCCGTTGCCCGTCATTGTCAGGGCGGGGTTGATAAATCCCTGAAAGTCGCTGTGAGGCATGGCAGAGCCGGAGCCGGCGAGAGAGCGTGAAACCACGCTGCGCGGTGTGAGCTTGGAGTAGACGCGGAAGAGGGTGTCATGCACGGTTTCCGCCTCGGCCCTGACGGCGAGGCAGAACGTGAGGCCGGCTATCAGGTACAGGGATGTTTTGATTTTACGTTTTGTCATACTATCAAATATAATACATGGTCAACTGCCCGCACGCCCCCATAATGTCCTGACCGCGGCTTTTTCTGACTGTCGCCGCCAGATTGCGGTCGTGCAGCTTGTACGAAAATTCTTCCGTCTGCCGGTCGGATGGGGATTGGACGCTGTTATTAACGTTACTGACGGGGTTGACGGGAATCAAATTTACCTTGCACGGGAATCCGCCGAGTAATTTCTGTAACGCGTTCGCCGCTTCGTCCGTATCCGTAACGCCCTTAATCAACACATACTCAAACGTGACCCTGCGCCCGGTTTGATTGTGGTAACGTTTTGCGATATCGACTAACCGTTCAATCGGATATTTTTTATTGACGGGCATCATTTCGCTTCGCAGCTCGTTATTCCACGCGTTGAGCGATATCGCCAGCCCTATCGTCAAATCTTCCCGCATCAATCTCTCTATCGACGGTATGACCCCCGCCGTCGACACCGTAATCCTCCTCGCGCCGATGTTGAACGCGTCCTCGTGCATTATAATGGATAGCGCGTTTATAAAATTATCAAAATTGCTCAAAGCCTCGCCCATCCCCATAAACACGATGTTGGTTACCAGCCTGTCGCCCTTTGCAAAAAGGTAGTCGTTAATCCCAATCAGTTGCCCGATAATCTCTTCTAACGTCAAGTGGCGGATAAAACCGATTATTGCCTTTTCGCAAAACGTGCAGCCTAACCCGCAGCCAAGCTGGCTTGATACGCAGGCTGTCCGGCGGTCGCCGTCAATTAATAAAACACTCTCCACTATATGCTTTGAATCGTCTAACAGAAAACCGAATTTTACGGCGTCGTTGTGGGATGATTCGATGATGCGCCGCGGTTCCAACTTACTGATTGACGCATTTTCGGACAGCGCCGCGCGTAAATTTTTGGGCATGTTTGACATCTCGGAAAAATCGGAGAGGCGCTTCTGGTATATCCACTTGAAAATTTGCTTCGCGCGGAATTTCTGTTCACCGATAGAAACGGCGAACGATTCCAATTCGGGCAGCGTCAGGTTTTTCAGACGTTTGAGGCCGTCCATATTACCCTGCGCCCGTCAACGCGTATCTTTCCCTGGGCGATTGCCTCTATCGCCTGCCAGTAATTTTCATGTTCCGCGGCCAAAACCCTGTCTGCCAAAGCCTGCGGATCGTCGCCGTCTAAAACGGGGACGGATTTTTGCATGATTACCGGCCCCTGATCATACTCCTCGTCAACAAAATGCACCGTGATGCCGGAGAGTTTCGCCCCGTATTCAAGCACGGCTTTGTGCACGTTCATGCCATACATCCCCTTGCCGCCGAAAGCGGGGAGGAGGGCGGGGTGGATGTTTACTATTCTGTTACGATACTGGGTGATGATTGACGACGGTAGTTTTTTCATGTATCCGGCGAGGATTATTAATTGCGTATCAACTTCTTTGAGGGCGGCGCCGAGTTTATCCGCGTATAGTTCCTCAGTATCAAAATGCGACGGCGCGATGTGCAACGCGGGGATATTGTTTTCACGCGCCCGGTCAAACGCTTTTGCTTTGCTGTTGTTGCCGATCATCAGCACGAAATCCGCGCGTAACCGGCCCGATGTTTTTTTATCAATCAAAGCCTGAAAATTACTTCCGCCGCCGGAAGCGAAAATTGCGCAGCGCATAGCCATGTTACCTTGTCAATTCCTTAACATCCCCGTTACCGGACAGTTTATATTTAATCCCCGCCCACGTAATTGTCCGCGTTGTCCACGTTTTTAAGTACGAAGCGGAGTGAGTCAGCCGTAAAAACGGTTGCAGTAATAAAAACCGCCCGAAGAACGGCATCTTTCCCAAAAACGGGTACAGCATCGCTGTCGCCGTGTGCGTGAGGACAAATATCAGCGCCATGCCGCCGCCAAGCTGCCAGAAAGAATATTCAGTCAACAGGGAGCCTATCGCGGCGAACGGAAGCAGGAAGATAAGGCCGGCTGTTACTACCGCCATCGGCAGCGTAGGAAAAACCCACAACGCTTTTTGGTACGATTTCAGATACATGATCTGTCTTTCAAACCACAGCACGGTTGACCTTACCGTCGGCAACAGGTCATCCGTAACCGTCACGCATGCGGGCACGACCATCGCTTTCCTGCGGTTTTTGAGGACGAGCGTCGAGAGGCTCATGTCGTCCACCGCGGCCCGGCTCCACGTATCGGCGACCCCCAGGTCCTCAAAGTCCTTGCGCCGTATAGCCATCGTCCCGCCCCAAAGCCCGACGCCGCCGAAGTAGCAGACCGCGCAGAAGCACGTATATATGAATATATTTACGTAAGTGTGGCATAGTTCCCCGACCGACCCCGCCGCCGACACTAACCAACGGAACCCGGTTGTCACGGTGACCTTGCTGTCTTGCAGCGGCATGACGATCTCTTTGAGCCAATGCGAAGCCGGCTTTATATCGGAATCGGCGAACACGAATACTTCGGATTTATCGGAAACTTCTTTCAGCGCCGCGAGCATGTTGTGGTTTTTCTGGGCGTTTTGCGTTGCGAGCCCCGCCACGGCGAATTTTGCGCGGCTGTCCTCCGAGAGAATTTTCTGAATCTCCGGCACCGCGGCGTCGTTTGCGCTTTCGGTTACGTATATCACCTCGTAGTTGGGGTACTCGAGCTGTAAAAACCCGCGGAGGTTGTTGCCGAAATTTTTGGGGACGCCCTTGCACGGTATCACGATGCTGCACATTGGCGCGTAGCTTTCATCGTATTTAGCGCGGCGTTTTTTGTAGATGACCCTTTGGTACACAATGGTAAAAAAGGACGACACGAAGTCGAACGCCATAGAGGCCATGCCGGCCGCGAACAGCACTTTTATATAGATGTTTGCCTCTAAAAAAACTTTTTCCACTTTTCCGCGCTCCGGATACGGTAAGATACATACAGTACAATATACTACAAGGCAAAACAAAAATCAAAGCCTATTTTTTTGATTTGAAAAAAAAATGGGCGAACGCGGTTCGCCCCTGTGAAAAAGTTGTTTTCGCCCGCTAATTAATAATTAACGGCTTTCAACTCAAAATACGCTTGCGGGTGCAGGCAGACCGGGCACTTTTCCAAAGCCTTTTCGCTGTCGTGGATATGTCCGCAGTTCCTGCAAATCCATACCTGTTTCTCTTTTTTGGCGAAAACAGAACTGTTTTCCACACTTTTGAGCAGTTTCAGGTAGCGCTCCTCGTGATCTTTTTCGATCTTGCCCACCGCCTCAAACAGGAAGGCGATATGGTCGAACCCTTCCGCTTTCGCCTCTTCCGCCATCCTTTTATACATCGACGTCCACTCTTCGTTCTCGCCCGCCGCCGCCGCTTTCAAATTCTCGGCAGTCGACTGGATATCGCCGCCGCAGAGCAGCTTGAACCAAATTTTGGCGTGTTCCTTCTCGTTATTCGCGGTTTCTTCAAAAAAAGCCGCAACCTGCTGATACCCTTCCTTTTTCGCCTTTCCGGCAAAATAGGTATACTTGTTGCGGGCCTGGCTCTCGCCCGCGAACGCCTCCATCAGGTTTTTCTCTGTTTTTGTGCCTTTGAGATTGGCCATAATCGTCCTCCTTATTGGGTGGTTTGATAGAGTAATATATATTATTACTGTTTGATGGGCAAAATTATTATGATTTTTTATTGAAGCCTAAATTAAAACCCCTAAAGTCTCCGGAAAAAATTGCCGATAATAATCATGTAGGCGGGAAAAAGTTGCCGCTTCTACGGAAAGACAAGGTAACAAAGTGGAAAAAGCGACGACAATGATGTCGTCTATTTTAATAACCAAAACAAGGAGGAAGTATGCGTATTAACAACAACATCGCCGCCATTAACACCCACCGCCAGCTTGGGATCAGTTCCCTTGACGGTTCGAAGTCGATGGAGAAACTTTCCAGCGGATTCAGGATTAACAGGGCAGGTGACGACGCCGCCGGCTTGGCCATCTCCGAAAAGATGAGAGGTCAGATTCGCGGGTTGAACATGGCTTCGAAGAACTCTTC
>JAITFQ010000096.1 GCA_031281225.1 Chitinispirillales bacterium | reverse complement strand
GGGGACGCGCAGATACGCGGAAATTTTATCGGAGGGTGTGACGGGACGGGCGTCGCGGTAACGGGCGGGTGTTATTCAATGATCGCAGAAAACAGAATTTTTGACTGCGGCGGCGGAATATCAGTACGCGGGCCGGGGCATACTGTCACCGGGAATCATATAGCGGGATATAAATCATCAGCGATTAAAGTGTGCGGATACGGCGACGGCGCGCCGGCTGCAGAGAATTTGCTCATACACGAAAACACTATCGTCAACAATGGGGCAACGGACACCGCCGCAATTGCCATCGGTAAAGACGCGTCGGGGGCTATTCAGGGAAATTATTTTTACGGGATGGATGAAGCCGGCGCCTTCAAACCGCTAAATAAATCTTTCGTGATTGGAGAAAATACCGTTGCGCGGGGCTTACCGGAAAACGGGATTGGCAATGTTACCGACGATGGTTTTTACGACGGAGTTGATAATGATGAAGACAGCGACGCCGAGGACGGCTATATAGAAGCGTCAGCACCGGACGACGAGAGTGACGGAGACGGCAATGAAAATGACGGGGATAGCGGCGGGCCCACCGTTGATAACAATAATGTAGAAAACATTTTCGATTTCATGTTTAACCGGGACAACTCGTAAACATCGCCGCATCACATCATATCCAGCGTATCCTTAACGCAGCCGATAGTAAAATCCAACTCCTCCCCCCACAACTCATAATACAGCGGCAGCCTTACTAAACAATCGGAATAACGATCGGCATTGACGAGGGTTCTCCCGTCGTGCTTATCTTTGTAAAACGGGCTGGTGTGCAGTGACAGGTAGTGAAATACCGGCGCACAGCCTTTCTCTTTCATGGTACGGATAAAAAAGCTGCGTTTGTCAATGCTGTCAAACACCATATAAAACATACTCGCGTTGTTGGATGCGTACTTCGGGATATGCGGTAACCGCACAGCCCCCCTGTCCTGATACGGCGACAACGCTTCATAATATCTCTTCCATATATCAACACGCCGCTTCTGTATCGCCTTGACCTGCTCAAGCTGCCCGTAGAGATACGCCGCGGTAAGTTCAGACGGCAAAAATGACGAACCGGTATCAACCCAGTTATACTTGTTCACCTCGCCCCTGAAAAACTCTGCTCTGTTTGTCCCCTTCTCCCAGATAATCTCCGCCCGCCGCGCGAACCTTTCGTCGTTTACCACAAGCGCGCCGCCCTCGCCGGAGTGGATATTTTTCGTTTCGTGAAAAGAAAACGTGCCGAGGTGCCCAATCCCGCCGAGCGGTTTACCTTTATATGTAGAATCAACCGCCATCGCCGCATCCTCAACGACAATCAGCCCGTGCTTACCGGCGACGCGCATGATCCTATCCATATCGCAAGCGACGCCCGCGTAGTGAACAAGCACAATCGCCTTCGTCCTCTCGGTGACAAGCCGCTCGACGGCGTCTTCATCAATTCCAGGATGATCCGCCCGGCTGTCTGCGAAAACGACCGACGCCCCCTGCCTGACAAACGCGAGCGCCGATGTCACAAAGGTGTAAGACGGCGCAATGACCTCGTCCCCGGGCTTGATATCGGCAAGCATAGCGCACATCTCCAACGCGTCGGTGCAGGAGGTCGTCAGCATGACCGCACGAAAGCCGTACGCGTCCCGCAACAACTTCTGGCACTTAGCGGTAAACGCCCCGTTACCCGAAAGATGACCGCTCACGGCTGCCTGAGCGACGTATTTTAACGAGGTTTCGAGATTGTAGGGTTTGTTAAACGGGATTGTAACCGGATTCTCAGAAAATAAGCGCGCGGTTTGCATATTTACCCTCCTGGACTGAAATATATATCATGGATATATCCCCATCAAAGCATATTTTTTGGGGGGAATAAAAAAAATAATTTTTTATTTGCATTTTTATTTCCCGTGAGTTATATTGATAGAAGTGTCCGGTTCCATAATGCTGTGCCGGGCGTGAAGCGGTTCCCTCCAGGTTTATGCAGTAACGTCTTTTGCAGTTTTTCTACTTTTGCCGTAAGCGGCAGACTCTCTACAACTGTTCTAGATATTTGGGAGCAACCCCATCGCGCGGCAAGCGCTAACATCGCGTGTGTATATCGCAAAAACGCGGAACGAGCCGCCGCGTCTGTGGTTATACACGGCACGCAGGGCTTGATTAGCGCTATAATTGGCGCTTGAGTCGGTTATACTATTTTATTTTAATCTAAAATATGGAGGTAAAGGGATGAAAAAGTATCTGTTTTTTCTGATTTTGTTCGTTGTTTTAATGTCATGCCGTACCTATGATTACCCGGAACCTGGCGATTTGGGGATTGAATTCTCGGCGGTCACAGAATTGGATGACGGCATGAATACGTATTGTCTGTTTCCGGTGGAGTTTGGAATAACATTGAGAAACCGTAATTACGTGCGTTATATCGACAGCATGTTTGTGATAACCCCTTCCGAAACCTATAAAGTTGATTTAAAGCGGAATCCATTACGGCAAACCGCTGTATTTGCCGATACGGGGGAGCAGAAAGTGACGTTGCGGGTATATGAACTTGAGGACAAAAACATTTTTTATGATACGTCGTTATTTGTCCGGGCAGCGATAAACTATTCCGGCCGGGCTGTCGATACGACGCTGGGGCGCGACGGATTGAATATCGCGCTGCGGGCGGCGGGGTCCAAACATGAAAGCGCGGATTGGTTTTGGGATTTATCGGGGATTGGATTGGGGATAATCAGGGCAGCCGGGGACACATCGATTTTTGTGAACAATGGGGCGGAGGGGGAAATATATCTTTCTCAAATTAATTCCGCTGGAATCAGGACACCGAATGTTGCGATACCTTTTAATGCCCGGCATTATGCCGTTGGGGATTTATCGTTCACCGTATCGCGGATTAGCAGTGAATTTAACGCGTATGTTCTTCATCCGATAACCGTTACCGCTAATCTTAGCCAGGCAGATTTGGCGCATATAGACAGCGTGGTGCTGCTTTTGCCGTCAAGCGCCGTTTTACCACGTATCAATTTGCTGCCGTCAAACAATTTCACGGGAAATATAAGTTTTACGGACACAGGCAGCTATCTGTGCGAAGCACGTATTTTTGGGATGATGGACGGCACCGCGTACCGCGATACGTCGTTTGTCGTTCGTGTCGGCGTTATTGGTGATGTACCGCTTACGGTAACTCCGGTTAATAACCGGTTTGATGGATACGCTTTGGCTCCCATATCAATTGTGGCCAGCCCGCGTCAGGCGGATCGTGACTATATAGACAGTATAGTGATATTCTTGCCAAACGGCGCTATCTCTCAGTCACAGCGTATTAGCTTATTACCGTCTAATAATTTTACGGGTTCGGTAACATTTGCCGATACGGGAAATTATATATCGGAGGCGCGTATATACGGGGCTACCGGAAACGCGTTTCGGGAGACATCGCTGAATATCAGGGCCGGCGTTGATTTTGGCATAGCTGGAGATTTAAAATTTGAAGTTGAAGATACAGGGGATGACATATTGCTAAGGGCAGTAGGTTATAAAGCGGATGGGGTGTATTGGGAGTGGGGTTTGTCGCGTATAAGAGCAGGGCTAGGAAACAGACGTACTATGGCTGATACGGTTATAGTGAATTTTGCCGGCCGGGCGGCGACAGATACACTGTTTTTGTCTCAAGTTAAACTGGATACCGTAGCGGGAATACCTCAGGAATACAGGATACAGCGGGCGTTTATTTATACTGCGTCTATTAAAATGTACAGTGTAAATATAGAAGTCGTTGGCGACGCGAAAGTGGTTTTTAACCCCGGAACATCGTTTTCTGTTACCTCAGGAGCAACTTCACGGATATCATATATATTCGCCTTGGGTACAACGAGAAGTTTTCTTACAAGAGTTGACAGTGTTACCGTAAATGGTGAACGGCTGGCTTTGGATATCAGGAATATGGGCGGAACTTCGAGCATTGGGGATTATACAGCGGGATTATTTGATGTAAATCATATTCGTTCGAACCTCGACATTAAATTTTATGCCCAAATTGCTTTAAGGCTACGGCTGCGTTGGCCAACCCGAACTCTTAACTGGAGTTATGATACGCGGAACGAATCCGGCGCACCGGGGTGGGGTTTCAGTAATGCCTTCGCAGGGGAGATATGGGGAGGTGAAGCGGTATTCAATCAATACTTAGCCGGTTGGAGTTTGGGCAGCACTATTCCAGATACCGAGCTATTTGATTGTGCAATCAGTAGGCGTATGGTATTTACAACGAATAAGAAACTCGACAGAAATGCTGTATGGGAGTTTGTTTATAATGACGGCAATAATGAAAGGGTATTAGAAAGACCCATGGGTGAAGGCGGTTTAGTTGCTGTAGCGGCAGCCCCTATATCCGGTGATTATTACGATAATTTTTTGGGAAAGTTGGTGGATGATGATCTTTCGTGGACGGGAACAAACAATGTAGAAGCTTATATAATACAGTTAGAACCGGATAACGCTTCGTTGAAGGCAGTCAGGGCGAGGTTTGTTGACGCGGCTACGGGCCAGCAAATTATTGTAACGTTTAACACGATTTGGGGACCTGTGCCATGGGGCCCGTCCGGTGGATGTTCTGCAACTGAGTCTAGCGGTTTTAACTATATAACGGGTCAAAGTGTTGGATTTAACGGCCCGCTTTATCCTAATGGCCCCAATGTATATAATTTTGTGGAGATCCGGTAAATAAAAAAATGGATACGGACGTATAAATTTCAGTTTAAACTATCACTAACCCAAAAGGAGGGCTGTATTATGAGACATTCACTGAGTCTCGCGGTAGTCTCGCTGGTTCTGTTTACGACTGCGGCAGTTGCGCAGGATGTTCCTTATGTCATTACCGACTCGATCGGTACGTTTACGGTGCGGAAGGATAGCGTTGTGGTGGGCAACACACAATATGTGCCATATATAAGTACTGTCGTGGACGCCATAAGAGCGGACGCTTTGGGCGCTCCGGTCACCATACAGTTCGGAGCCGGCAGCGATGACGTTTTGGACATAGGAACTCAGAGTTTTATCATTTATTACACCTCTTTGGGAAACAACGCCGCCCTGAATTTAACCAAAATAAAGCTTACCGGCAAAATAACCTCCGCGGTTGCCAATCCGCACGCCGGAACCGTAAATTTTACCAGCGCCGGCAGCATACCCGAAACGCCTGCCGTCGAGGTGGAGATCGCGGCGGACATCGAAAATACAGCCGACACGCCCTCTTCCGTCGCGGTCTACGTTGCCTGCGACGCTTATGATATTACGATTACCGGCGGTACGATTACGTCGGAGCTTGGTAATGCGATTTATGCGGATGGCGGTGACTTAACGATTACCGACGGTATTTTTACCACAAATGGAAGCGGCGACTTGCTGGTATACAGGGGAAACAACTTAACAATTGCCGGCGGCAAACTTGAGGCAAACAGGGACGGCCGCGCGATTTCCATTTTAGACTCAACCGCTACGCTCACACTTGGCGGCACACCGGAAATTATCGGCGACATAGCGATAAACTACACCGGCGGGATCACCGCGGATACCTCTTTTAACCCGGGCGGTAATATTTACACCATAGGGCTTAACCGGGCATTGGACGGCACCCCCGTTATTGTAAAAAACGGCGCTCACCTCATTTCAAATTTTGAAATTGTTACGCTCAGCGACAACGATACTATAGTCGAAACCAACGCGAAATTCAAGCTCACCATGAACGGAGACGACATCGTCGCGACCGAAGAAGAAACTTTTACCGTCACCTTCAACCTCAACGGCGGCATCGGAACAACTCCCGCCTCTATCAACGTCATTAAAAACGCAAGACTCAGCGAATTGACAAGGCCGGCGGCGGACTACGTAAACGCCGAAAATTTCAAAAGCGACGGCAACTGGTATTCAAGCCCCGGCAGATTAGGCGACCAATGGATTATCGCTAATGAGTTCGTATTCGGTACAGGGAACAACGGCACGCGCGTAACGGGAGATATGACGCTCGTCCTCGACTGGACTAACATCGTCTCCATAACCCAAACCGATCGCGTGATTCCCGGCGGTTCAGACACCGAGGAGGCGACCGTCGCCCCCATCATCATATCTGCCGGCGAGTTCACGGCTGGCCCGAATCCTGTTGCAAGGTCATCGGGCAGGGTGGATTTTTTCCGTCAAGGCAAACGTATAAATGATGGTGTATTGACAATTTTCGACGCGTCAGGTAACGTCGTCAACCGTGTACAAATCACCTGTAGGGGCGACCGTCCCCGGTCGCCCGCCACCCCCGAATCCATCGAATCCGCCAATTCCCGCCGTGTAGTCGGCACATGGGATTTGACCGATTCGCGCGGTAGGCCAGTATCCGAAGGGACGTATCTGGCACGCGGAGTATTGACGACCATCGACGGCAAGCGTGAGCGGGTGTCGGTGGTAGTAGGCGTACGGTAATAACTTTCTAACGCCAACAATCGCGGTACGGGCGGGGGGTTTAATCCCCCGCCTTTTTTTATTTATTTTTTTCAACCGTCCCCGCGTTATCATATATATTTATGATTTGCGAACTGATTCTGACATTTTTGAACGGGGACAGCGTGATCTATCCATCACTCGAAGAGATAAAATCGTACCGCGGCGGCGCCAACGTGATTCCTGTTTGCAAGAGCGTGCTTGCGGATACGGATACGCCGGTGTCGGTGTGGATGAAGCTATGCGGCGGGGCAAAATACAGCTTCCTTTTGGAGAGCGCGAGCGGCGAGGGCGGGAGCGGGCGGTACTCGTTTATCGGGGCGAACCCGTATATGACCTTCTCGGCGCGGGGGGAAGAATGGGCGGTGAGCGGCGAGCGCGAGGAGCGCGGCGGGAGCGATCCGGCGGGAGCGCTCAGAAAATTGCTCGTCGGTTACAGGCACGCCCGCGTCGAGGAAGCGCCGCGGTTTTGCGGCGGGGCGGTGGGGTATTTTTCATATAACGCCGACGATATTTTTTTCGGGTTCTACCGCGACCTGATAGCGTTTGACAACAGAAAACACCGGCTCCTGTTAATATCCAATATTTTTTTGGACAGCGAAAAAAGCATCGAAAGCCAGTACATGGACGCGCTCATGAACATCGGCGCCATGGAGCACGAGATAGAGGAACGGACAATCTCCCCCCGCGTTTCAATAAAATCTTCGGGCGGCGTGCGCTCCAATTTCACAAAAGAACAGTTCGAGGCGGCGGTCGGCAAATGCAAGGAGTACATCAAGGCCGGCGACATCTCCCAGGCCGTACTTTCCCAGCGCTTTACGGCGGAGGTTGAAGCCGAACCGTTTAGCCTGTACAGGGTACTGCGGGCAATCAACCCGTCCCCGTACATGTTCTACCTGTCGCTCGGCGAAACCGCCGTCATCGGCGCGTCGCCGGAGATGCTTGTCAAGGTGGAAAACGGCATCGTTGAAAACAGGCCGATAGCTGGCACGCGCAGGCGGGGCAAAACGCCGGACGAAGACGAAAGGTTGATAGCGGAACTCAAAGCCGACCCCAAGGAGGCCGCCGAGCATACCATGCTTGTCGATCTGGGGAAAGAGGACCTCGGCAGGGTGTGCGAGCCGGGTTCTGTGAAAGTCGATAACCTTATGCGCATCGAAAAATATTCGCACGTTATCCATATAGTAACGGATTTGTCGGGCAAACTGCGGAAAGACCGCGACGCGCTCGACGCGCTGTTTTCATGTTTCCCGGCCGGAACCCTCTCCGGCGCGCCCAAGGCGAGGGCGATGGAGATCATAGACGAACTCGAACCGTCACGCCGCGGGCTTTACGGCGGAGCGCTCGGGTATTTTGATTTTTCCGGCAACATGGACACGTGCATCATCATTAGAACAATCATCTTCAAGGACGGCGTCGCGGCAATCCAGGCCGGCGCGGGGATAGTCGCGGACTCGACACCCGAAAGGGAGTATCAGGAAACAGTGGAAAAAGCGGCGGCGCTTTTCACAGCAATCAAGGAGGCGAAAGAAATTATATGAACCGAATGCTGCAAACGATAATCGAACAAAAACGCAACGAAATACGCGCGTTAAAGGATATGAAAAGCGAACTAGCAAACGCCAGACGGAGCGGCGCGAAACGCCCGTTCGCCGGCTCGCTCGACAAGCTCCCCGAACTCGCGATCATCGCCGAGGTCAAAAAAGCCTCGCCGTCAAAGGGGATCATAAAAACCGATTTCGACCCGCTGAAAATTGCGCGGCAATACGAAGAAAGCGGCGCGGCGGCTATATCGGTGCTTACCGACGAGAAATTTTTTCAAGGCCATACCGACTACCTAAAATCAATCCGCGACAACGTATCGCTCCCAATACTGCGCAAGGATTTTATCATCGACATTTTGCAGGTGCAGGAAACCGCGCTTATAAACGCCGACGCCATGCTGCTCATAGCCGCCTGCCTCGATGACTGCCAAATGAAAGACTTGTATCAGGCCGCCAACGAACTCGGCATCGAAGTGTTAATCGAAATCCACAACGCGCGCGAGCTTGACAGGGTTATGAAAATTGAGCCGGCGGTAATCGGCATCAACAACAGAAATTTAGACACGTTCGCCACCGACATCGCCGTCACGCTCGAATTGATAAAGCATATCCCGCGAGAGATAATCGTAATTTCCGAAAGCGGGATCGAAAACGGCACCCAGGCGTCAACACTCGCAACCGCCGGCGTCCGCGCGCTCCTTGTGGGGGAATCGTTGATGCGGGCGGAGGATGTGGGGGCGTTGGTTAAGGAATTGCGGTTGGAAGGGGGCAAAATGTGAGAATAAAAATTTGCGGCATAACCCGCTACGAAGACGCGCGCACCGCGGTGGCTTTGGGAGTTGACGCCCTCGGATTCATATTTTTCCAGCAAAGCCCAAGGTACATTTCGCCCGAAAACGCGGCCGCAATCATCGAAAAACTCCCTCCGTTCGTTTCCAAGGTGGGCGTGTTCGTAAACGAAAACCCGCACCGGATACTCGAAGTGATTCAAATCGCCGGCCTCGACACGCTGCAACTGCACGGCGACGAATCCCCGCAGTACTGCGCGATGTTCCCGCTGCCGGTTATCAAAGCGTTTTCGGTACGCGACGGCGCTTTCGACGCCTCAACCCTCTCCGCCTACAAAACCTCGGCCCACCTGCTCGACACGTGGGACCCCGAGCGCAGAGGCGGCAGCGGAAACACGTTTGACTGGACGGCAGCGGTCGACGCGTGCAACGTAAGCGACGCGGTAATACTCTCCGGCGGCCTCAGCCCGATAAACATCGAAAGCGCAATAAAAACCGTGCGGCCCTACGCGGTGGACGTAAACAGCGGGGTGGAGATCAGCCCCGGAATCAAAAATCCGTACAAGATGCGGGAAGTGGTTTCGGTCATCCGTAAAAATACGCCGTAGGGTCCGCAACGCCCGCCTGCTCAAACCCCTTTTTACGGATTTGGCAACTGTCACATACCCCGCAGGCCCCGCCGTTTTGGGAATCGGGGTCGTAACAGGTGCGGGTCATGCCGTAATCAAGGCCGGCTTTCACGCCGATTTTTATGATTTCAGCTTTGGAAAGGGACATGAGCGGCGTGTGGATTGTTGTTTTATGGCCGCCGACTCCGGCGACCGTCGCGAGGTTAGCCATCTTTTCAAAAGCAGCGATGTACTCGGGGCGGCAATCGGGGTAGCCGGAATAATCGACGTTATTCACGCCGATAAAAATATCGCAGCAAAGGTCCGCACCCTGCCCCATGCCAAGTACCTCTGCCCACGCGAGGGCGTACGAGAGAAAGATAGTGTTACGCGCGGGGACGTATGTAGGCGGTATGCCCGAAGCGCCCCCGCCGCCGGCCTTATCCCCCTTTGGCACATCCACGCCGCTCGACGCGAAAAGTGCGCTGCCGCCGAAAGCCGCGAGGTCGATATTGATAACGCGATGCTCCCGCGCCCCCAAAAACAGCGCCACCCCCCGCGCGGCGTCAAGCTCAAACGCGTTGCGCTGCCCGTAGGAAAAACTCAGCGCGTAAATCTCAAACCCCATATCCCGCGCGATAACCCCGCAGGTCGCGCTGTCGAGGCCGCCGCTTAAAAGGATAATAGCTTTTTTCATCAATAAACCACTGCACCTTACCTGTCCCGATTAACAAAAAAGTCCCCCTGACTTTCATCCGGGAGACTCGTAATATTAAACACGACCGAAGGGTCTCGAACCCCTAACCTCTTGATCCGTAGTCAAGTGCTCTAATCCGATTGAGCTACGGTCGCATTTTTTTCTATAGGCAACACCACATCATGTACAACAATACTAAAAATAATTGTTTGGAAAAAAAAAGTCAATAGTTTTATCAATAAAAATTTTTTACATATAGGAGCGTACCATAATACTATATTATACTATTGGCAATATCCGGATATTATGCCGCAGGCCAGTCGCGGCGTTACGAATGAAACCACTGTGCCGCGGACGGACCGCGGCGGTGCGGTGTATGGGAGATTTTTAATGGCAGCCAAGAAGCGGAACCGGGAAATCTCGGTTTTGGAACAGAAATTTGCAGAAAACCCACGCTCGCGGGTGTTCTCACGCCTCGCCGACCTGTACAGGGAAACCGGTGACCTCGACGGCGCGATAGCGGTCTGCGTGTCGGGCCTCGCCGAGCACCCCGAATATATCACTGGCCGACTCGTGCTGGGACGGTGTTACAAGGAGCGGAAAAACTTCTCCGCGGCCATCGACGAACTCACGAAAGTGTGCGCCGCCGACGAACGGAACCTCGCCGCAATTAAGATGCTGGCCGAGATCTACACGGCACAAGGGCACACCGAAACCGCCGGAAGCCTATACGGCATACTGTACACCATGGAACCCGACAACCCCGTCATACAGCAGGCGGCCGCAAAAAACAAACACAGGTCGTCGGGGAGCGTCCACGAAATTTTGGGTATTGAACCGCCCGCGCCCCTCCCACGGCAACAGGAGAACGCAACCGGCGAAGTTGCGGCCACAGCCGGCGACGCTGTCGAACAACAATCCAACGCATTCACGGAACAAGCAATAGCTTTCCCCACCGAAAGCGAAGCGGACGACATCGCTCAAAACTACGCCGGCGGCATCGGCGCGGTGACGGGAAGCGACGTCGAAAACCAACTTAACTCAATGTTCGGCGGGGAAGGAGAAACGCTGTCAATACCCGCGGACGGGCTGGATTTAGTAACAGGGAGCGATGTCGAAAGCCAAATCAACTCAATGTTCGGCAAGGAAGGGGAAACGCTGTCAATACCCGCGGATGGGCTGGAGATGCTGACCGGCAGCGACATCGAAAACCAGATTGACTCAATGTTCGGCGGGGGTGGGGAAACGCTACCGGTACCCGCGGACGGGCAGGAGATGCTAACTGGGAGCGACGTCGAAAGCAAACTCGACGCTTTGTTCGGTGAACAGGCCGCGGCAACAATCGCCTCCGCACAAAGCACAGAGGAGGAAGATGCCGCTTTGGGGATTGACGAAGCGGATGGCGGGATCGACGAGGCCGCAGTGCCAACGGGGAGCGATGTTGAAAACCAGCTCAACGCCCTGTTCGGCGAGTCGGCCGCGACCGCGCCGGCCGCCGAGGAAGCGGATAGCAGCGTAAGCGACCAGCTTTTTTCACTCTTCGGCGACGATGATCCAGACGCCACGCTGACGATAGACGCTGCGGAGATTGACTTGCCAGAAACACCGGATATCGCGGACGCGCTCGCAATAATCGATTTTCCCGAAACGCCGGACATCACCGCGGAATTGATGGCGGGGATCGACCTGCCCGAATCAGCGGACATCGCCGACGAACTGATGATAGAAGCCGACCTGCCCGAATCAATAGATATTATCGGTAGCTTGGAGGTAGACGCCGATTTATCAGAACCAATAGATGCCGCCGACGAACTGATGATAGACGCCTACTTGTCAAAATCAACGGACATCGCCGACGAGCTGACGATAGAAACCAACTTGCCCAAATCAATAAGTATTGACGACGAGCCGCTGATGGACGACGTCATCGAAAACCGCATCGACGAACTTTTTGGCGCGTCAAAACCGGATATCATTGAACACGACGGCGAAGAAGCGCTGATTTTCGACTCCGGCGACAGCGGGCTGCCTCCGGTAATCGACGAGGCGCCGGATGAAACTCCGGCGCTGATAGCCGACGAGACCGACGAAATTATCGAACAGGCCGACGAACCCGCCGCCCGTCAGGAAGATAGCGACGAAATCAGCAGCGAAGATATGGAAGCGCGGCTGGCGGAACTGTTCGGCGAAGGGCAAAACACCGAAGAACTGCCCGAAGGGCTGGCGGCAGAGCTGGCATCGTACGAAGAACAGAACTCCGACGAACGGATCGGCCTGTCGGACGAGCAGCTGTCCGCGCTGTCCGCGGAGCTCGCGGCATATGACGAAGAACTGGAATCCGGCGAGATAGCGGCGCTGCCGGAAGCGTTACCCGAAGAATCATCCATAGAATTACCTGAATCATCCGAAGAATTACCCGAGGAAATTTCCGCGGAACTGGCGTCATACGAAGAACAGAACTCCGACGAACGGGTCGGCCTGTCGGACGATCAACTGGCCGCGCTGTCCGCGGAGCTGGCTGCTTATACGGATGATACGGAAAATACGGATACCGGCGCCGAAGCGGAGGACGCTATTGATACCGGTAACATCGACAATATTGATAATATGGATGACTCGGAAGTCGGGATTTTGCTTCCCCCGCAACCGCAACCCACCGCCGAAGACAAACCGGCGGCGGCAGTTGACGACGTTCAGGAAAAAATCCGGCAGCTGTTCATGTCGGAAGAACCCGATCTTAAAACAATCGACATAGGCACGATGCCGGACGACGACGATGAGGCCGCTTCCGCGTTTGACGAGCGCGACACGCCGTTTGACCTGCCTGACCATGTGCTGACATCGACGCTCGCCGACATATACTACCAGCAGGGGCAGCCGCGTCTCGCGCTGCATATCTACGAACGCCTCGCGCTCCGCGATCCCGAAGATACGCGGCTGCAGGATAAAATTGAAGACATCAAGGACGCGCTCCTGCAAACCGACCCCGGCGACGGGGTTTTCGACAGCGAGGTATCCGAGTCGGAAAAAGCGGACGGGGCTTCTTCCGGTCGAAAAAAAAAGGGAGCCGTCGCGAAAGATGACAGACGCCCCCTTGCCGGAGTCAGAATCAAAAAGAAAGATACCGGGCCAAAGAAAACCGCCCGAAAAAAAACTTGAGTCCAAGCTAAAATTCAAGCCGGCGTCCAAACCGGCCAGCGCGCCTGAGAAGCGGCGCGCGGCCTCGGTAGCGACGGTACCGATACCGCCAAGGATTAAGGCGGTGCGGGCGTTAATGTCCGAGCAACAATGCACGCACGCCCTCGTCACCGACCCGGTCGACGTCGAGTACATAAGCGGCTTCCGCTCGTCGAATGCGACGCTGCTCATCTCGGCCGCGCGGCTTGAGCTGTTTACGGATTTCAGGTACAAGGAGGCCGCGCAGGAATTTTGCCAATCCAACGACAGGTGGAAGTTCACGCTGATTGAGGAGTCGGGCTTTAAGTTCCTCAAAAAGAAATTCCGTTCCGGCGCGGCGGTGGGCATACAATCGGACGCGGTGACAATAGACCGCTGCCAGGACCTCGAACGGGTGCTGCCGCCAAGCGCGGAGATAGTGGCGCTTTCAAGCGACATCTCGGACATCGCCATACAGAAATTTGAAAAAGAGATCGCGAGCATGAAAGCGGCGGCAAACATTGCGGACAAAGCCCTCGAAGCCCTTATGCCGCTCATCAAAAAGCCGGTGACCGAGCTCGAACTCGCGCGGCTTCTTGAAGGCTTGTGCGCGGAAAACGGTTCCGAAAAACCGGCGTTTGACACCATCGTACTCTTCGGCGAGCGAAGTGCGCTCCCACACGGCCAGCCCGGCGACCGTGAACTGGCCGCAGGCGACTTTGTGCTAATAGACTTCGGATGTACGGTGAACGGCTTCCGTTCCGACATGACCCGCACGTTCGTTTACGGCAAAGCGTCTGACGAACAGCGCAGGATATATAACGCCGTCCTGCGCGCCCAGCGCTGCGCGTGCATGGCCGCCCGCGCCGGAATGACTTGCGTCGAACTCGACTCAACCGCCCGCTCAGCCATAGACGAGAGCGGCTATGGAAATTTTTTCGGCCACGCGACGGGCCACGGCATAGGCCTCAGAGTACACGAAAGGCCGAGGGTAAACAAGGACGTTGATACCGTATTGCTCGAAAACAGCGTCGTCACCATAGAGCCGGGGATTTACCTCCCCGACACCGGCGGCGTACGGATAGAAGACATGGCCGTCCTGCAAAGAAACGGGGCGGAAATCATAACCCAATCACCAAGAAAACTTTTGGAGCTGCCGATATGATCAACATTCACGCGCTGCTTAAAGCGATGGTAGACAGAAATTCCTCCGACCTGCACGTCCGCTGCAGGGTAGTGCCCATCATGCGGGTAAACGGCGAACTGTTCAAAGTGGGCACCGACCCCGTCTCCCCCGAAAATATGGAGGCGATGCTCAGGACGCTCCTCTCACAGGAGCAGTACGCTAAATTTCAGCGCGAACCGGAGCTCGACTTCGCGACAATGCTCCCCGGAGTCGGCCGCTTCAGGATAAACGTTTTCCGCCAGCGCGGCACGCCGGCGATGGCCATACGCTCAATCAAGGTAGAGATACCGAACTTCTCGGAGCTCGCGCTGCCCAACGTCATCATGGACATATCCATGAAAAGACGCGGTATGATTTTGGTAACCGGCACCACCGGAAGCGGCAAATCAACCCTTTTGGCGTCAATGGTCGACCATATCAACGCCAGCACGTCCGTCAACATAGTTACAATTGAAGACCCGATAGAGTTCCTGCACCGCGACAAGAGGAGCATAGTCGCCCAGCGCGAAATCGGCACCGACTCGCCCAACTTCAACAGCGCCCTCCGCGCCAGTTTCCGGCAAGACCCCGACATCATACTGATAGGGGAAATGCGCGACTGCGAAACAATAGAAACGGCGATGAGCGCGGCGGACACCGGCCACCTGGTAATGAGCACCCTGCACACAATGAATACAACCGAAACCATCACGAGGATAATCTCATTTTTCCCCCCGCACCAGCACGACCAGATACGCTTAGTCCTGTCAAACGTATTAGTAGCGATAATATCGCTTAGGCTGCTCCCCCGCAAAGACGGGGCCGGCCGCATACCCGCCGCCGAAATCCTGATAAACCACGCGGCCATCTCGGAGTACATACTGAACCCGGAGAAAAGTCACCAAATCCTCCCCGCCATAAGCGAGGGCCACTCGCAGTACGGCTCGCAATCTTTCGACCAATCGCTGTTGCAGCTATACCAAAACGACATGATAACGCTCGATATCGCCAAACAAAACGCCTCCAACCCCGACGACTTTGAACTGACAGTCCGCGGCGTGTCGGGGACGTCGGACAGGAGGTGGATGGTGTAGCAACCGGCCGAATAATCATCCCGCGTAAAGTTTGAAATTTATTTGACAGGACGTGCAAAAAAAGTTATTTTATATATTAGGGAGCGGTCCTTGATTTGTCGGCGCGAAAACAACCGTCAAAGGTATCCGATAATAAGACAGAGGGTTGAAGAGGAACTGGCGGTAAAATCAAGCCATTTTAATAAAAGGAAATGAAAATAATGCCAAATTTAGCCCCGGTTGTATTGTTCGTTTATAACCGTCCAAAACATTGCTTACAAACATTGCAAGCCCTTAAAAACAATATTCTTGCAAGTGACAGCATTCTTTATATTTTTGCCGATGGATACAAGGAGAATCCCGATGAGAGTGAAAAAAACGCAATTATTGAGACGCGAAATATCATCAGAAAAGAAAAATGGTGCAAAGAAGTAATTATCTATGAGTCGGAGTTAAACAAAGGTTTGGCACAAAGTATAATAAACGGTGTTTCCGAAATTGTTGAGAAGTATGGGAAAATCATTGTGCTTGAAGATGATATTGTGACTTCGCCTTTTTTTCTTCAATATATGAATGATGCGTTGAATTTTTATGAAAAAGAACAAAAAGTTTGGCACATTTCAGGTTATGCGCATAAATTTTATGAAAAAATTGAGGCTGATACATTTTTTACAAAGCACATGACTTGCTGGGGCTGGGCAACTTGGGCGGATAGATGGAAATTTTTTGAGAAAAATCCTAAAGCGGTTTTGGCGCGAATTAAGCGAAAAAATGTCGATGAATTTCGCTACAAAAGTAAATCCGGATACTTTCGCCAAATTAAATCTAACATTAGCGGAAGAAGAAATACCTGGGCGGCTTTTTGGTATAGCACTATATTTTTTAATGACGGTTTGTGCTTGAATTCTAAAAAAACATTCACGCAAAATATTGGAATGGATGGAAGCGGAGTTCACTGCGGCCCATCTTCAAGCGGATTCAGTACGGAACCTTGCGAAAACTATCCGATAGAATTTGAAAGAAATATTTGTGAAACCACGCAAACAAGAATTTTGTTTGAGAAAAATATCAGAAATAAAAAGTTGTTTTTAATGCTTCCAAAAGGGCAGCATAGCAACAGGTTAGTTCTCAATCTAAATTTCCACGCATTTTGCCTGGAGCACGGAATAGAATATCGCAATCCTACTTTGACCCAATCCGACTATTATTTATCGCCATGCTTAACGGAAATAAGGCCGGAAATAAATCTTTTGCGCACAAATCTTTTGTTCGGTTTATTTCGTAACAGCAGTTTTGTAAAGAAACATTTTTCGCTTACCTGGCTTGCCTCCCTTTTGGGTTTTATGAAATTCATCGTTTTTAACAAAAACATCGTCCGAAAAAACAAAAATTGCGAGGAAATCCTTTTGGAGGCATTTGAGAAAAACTTTGCTGTTTTTACAGGCGGTTGGTGTTTCAGGGTTCCGCATTTGATAGAAAAGCATCGCGATGAATTGGTAAAAAGATATTCTTTGAAACCACAATTTTATGAAAACAACGATTTTTGTAAGAAAATAATGAAGTTGAAACAAGAAGAAAATGTTTTGATTGGAATACATATACGACGCGGCGACTATAAAAAATGGCGCGGTGGAAGATATTACTTCGAAGACGATGTCTATGAAAAATACATGAATGACTTTTCGCAAAAACTATCGCAAAAAACAACTAAAAAACAGATTTTTATTGTATTTTCAAATGACAAAATAAAGTTTACAGACAGCGAAAACATGTTTGTCTCAAAAGAATCTTGGTATATCGACCATCATATGATGTCTATTTGTGACTATCTTATCGGGCCTCTCAGCACGTTTACACTTTGGGCAAGTTATATAGGAAAAAACACACGTTTTTGTATTCAAGACGCCAGCGGAAAAATAGAAAACACAGTTAGCGATTTATACGCGGATGATTTTACTTATGCCCCCCAAAAGGAAACAATGAAAAAAGTTACAGGACGTATTTTAAAATTTATTCTTCCTGCAAAATCATTCTACACTTTTGCACATAAAGACAAAATACTGTGTAGCATGAAGCCGTTTAACCAACGTTATAACGCATACGTAGGTTTAATGCAACAAGCTTGCCGCAGTATAAACATTGAACCGATCCCATTGAAACACGCTAATTGCGCAGATTTTATATGGTACCACTGGATAGAAAATCGTTATGAAAATCCTGCTACCCTGCCCAAAATAAAAAAACATGTCGCTAATGGAAAGAAAATAATTTGGAATTTACACAACAAAGTCCCGCACATGGCAGAAGATACCTCAAAAGCAAAAGAATTTATGAAAACAATGGCTGAAATATCGCACAAAATAGTAATTCACTGTAGTGAAACAATCGAAATAATCAAAGAAATTTGCGGTGAAAATCAGATAATTTTAAGCAAAGTCGTTCATGTTTCGCATCCAAATTACATAGGAGTGTACGGAAATGAAACGACAGAAAACATTTTACAAAACAGCAAATTATCGTTGTGTTTTTTTGGCGCGGTAAAAAAATATAAAAACATAGAATTGCTAATCTCCGCAATAAACGAGTTGAATTTTGACGACGTGGAATTAAGCATAATCGGAAGGTGCCGTTCAAAAAAATATGCGCTTCATCTTAAAAATTTAATCGGAAAAAACCGTAAAATAAAAACGGATTTTAGATTTATAAAAGACACCGAAATTCCTCAAATTATGGCGAATTGCCAACTTCTCGTTTTGCCTTATAATCTGAATTCTTCGCTTAACAGCGGTGCCACAATATTGGCATTTTCTTATGGCCGTTCCGTACTTTCATCTGAAACCGGAACACTTGCCGACATAAAAGATAAAAGTTTGTTTTTTACTTATTTTTGCGACAACCAAAGCGAACACAAAGAGAAATTGAAAGGGCAAATTATCGCGATTCGTGAGAAATACAAAGGAAATTACAACGAACTTTTGAAAATTGGAAAAAAATGTAAAAAACATGTAAGTGAAAACAACTCAATGTCGCAAACTGCAGAACAAATAATACAAATTTTTTCTGATAGTTAAAATAGTGTAACACTCCAAATGATTTAACCTAAACCTCAAAACCCGATTTTTCCGGCAAAATGCTTTCAAATGCGCCTTGGATATTTTCCATGACCTGTTCGTAATTACGGATACGTATGTTGTCATTGAGACAGACAAGTTTGTATGATTGGTTTCTTACCGCCGCAACCGCCTGCTTCGGTTTGATGATGAGCGGGTACATTTTTGTATCGTTGTAAGTGTTGTACGGTTCAAAATTGCCTTTGCAAATTTGCCACGTGCGAAAAAGTTCGGGGGTATAATCGGTTACCGAACGGAAACGGTTCGCGGATGTTTCCGTCAATTCCTTTTCGGCGGCCGCCCAAACATCCTCAAACGTGGCTTTAAGATACGGTTGCGCGTTGTGCGGCGTGCGCAGGCATACGAATTTACCGTAAGGTTTTAAGATGTAATTCCAGCGCGCCTTTATCCCGTAACCCTTATAAAACCACTTATCGTGAAACCGGTTCATCACTTCCTTTTTGTCAAAGTGCCTGTTTATAAGCCTGATATTGTTTCTTATCCTCTTTCCCCATTGCGATAATCCGTCATTGATACGAAACGCCGCAATGTCGCAAGGCAAGCCGTTTCTGAAAAAACGGTCTTGCGAGATATTGTTTATTATATAGAAATCATCATTAAAATAAACAAAATGCTCCGACAGCCCCGGTATTTTATGCAAAAAACGTTCAATAACGGCGGAATTGAAACAAGGCAAAAACTGTTTGGGGATATAATCTTCGTGATTTACAAGATTTATTTGGGGATGATTTTCATTAAGCCACTCAGGCTTTTGCCCGCAGGTGATAAAGTGAATTTTATTCACCCACGGCGCGAATTTCTCCACGCCTCGGAACCAGTATTTCAAAAAACCGTAATCTCTGAACCGCGCCTCCGAGACCTCGTTTTTCGAATTATCAATTTTACCCGCGTATTCGGCAAAAGTCTTTTTCCATTCCGGGTCGCCCATGTCGACCCATGTAACCGCGAAATCGATATTCATGTTCCCCGATCCTCTATCAGCTCCACATCCCCCTTCCCCTTGAATACCAGCGCCAAAAATTTAATATCGTTTCTATCAGCGTAGCGCCCATCTTTTTTGTAACGGGCGATTTGGGCTTCCGCTTCGGCGAATTTCGCGTTTATTTCCGATTCACTCGCACCGGTTTTTGCGTATTTGATTTCGAGGACGTATTCGTATTTGATGTCGGGCTTAGCGGGGTGTTTTTGCAGGTAGATGTCGGTGTAGCCGTTTATATTTTCTGATTCTGAGACAGGGTGATATAGATTGCTCATGAACAAGGTGGAGAGCAGCATAGTTTTAATGTATTTCTCGTCGAAACAGATCAAATCTCTGTTGGAAAGGCGTTTCAAAAAGTTTTCCGTGAAGAAGTCCAAATATGAGCTTATATCGCCGTGGAACGCCATGTTGCTTATGGCTTCTGAAAGTTTGCGGGTACTCACTGCCGTATTGTCCAAGTCTTGCACGTGAGAAACCGCGTAATTCCAATATAGTGTTTTTATGGAGTAATTAGGAATTTTTAAGTACGATCGCCCTTCAGCAGCTCCGCTTTTGGTAAGCATCCCCAAATAAAACAACAGGGAGACAAAGTAGTTTTCGTTGTGCAGTTGTTCTAACGAAAATTTTCTGATTACTTCACCAAAAATGCAGCCGTTTTTTACTATATCGAACAGTATCTCCCGATTATTTTCATTTTCAGCCAAACGGCGCAAACGCGCGTAGTCGGTTTGCAGGTTGGTGTCTACAACCTCTTGGGGTTGCTTGCCGGATATTAAAATCTCATTAAACAGAAACAGAATCATTTGGGAATTATAGACGGTATTTTCCGCATCTCCGTTAAATCTGTAGCCATTGTAATAACTTTCCATATCTACCTTTATCAGGTTTCTGCCGACACTGGCTTCTTCTATCAACCATTCGACTTCTTCCCTTGTAAACCCGAACATTTCGTTGTATTTTTCGTATAGGCTGTAATCAGTTGACATATTAAAACCGCTTGTGAGGTCGTTTATCATCATGGGGGTGATGCCGGTTATGAATATTCGTTTGACGACAGAATCGGTCCCCGCTTTCAGGGACTCATAAAAGGCGCGGACTATACCGCCCGCTTTCACCTCTTTTGTGTAGGTCTCGCCCATTGCTATAAGATTGTTGGCGAAATGGTCGTACTCGTCTATGATGACAAACATTTTGATTCCGGCAACAGAAGCTCCGGTATATGCCAGGTCCATCGCCCCGATGCCGTAATCTTTTCCGCTCAATGAATCCAATAACGACGGCGCATCCGGCAAAATATTTTTGTAGCTTATCAAAAACAGCCTTACCGTCTCCTGCACCCTGTTTGAAAACGACGCCTTAAACTCCTCGTGGCTATCGGTGTTCAGGCCGGAAAAATTAAACCGCATGACCGCGTACGCCCCCTGCTCCGGCGTCGGGTTTTTGCCGATGTAGAGATTGCCGAAGATGGAGTCAAACTTGTCTTTCCGGTTTAAATCGTAGTAATTTTCCAGCACCGACAGAAACAGGCTTTTGCCGAATCGGCGCGGGCGGATGAGGAACTGGTAGCGGTTGTTTTCGTTCTCCAAAAGCTCGACGTAGCGGGTTTTGTCGACGTAAACGTAGCCGCTCTCTATTAAATCCGCGAAATTGGACATCCCGTAAGGAAGTTTTTTGGGCATTTACCGCTCCTCTCTCCTCGTACAATATAATATTTGTCTTACAAAATAACAATCCCAGCCACATTTTTTTCACGTGTAGACAACGCGCATCTACTATATTGTATACTGTAATGTATATTGCGGTTTATCTATCACCAAAATCATGGAACTATTAAAAAACAATGAAAAAAGCGCTAATCACAGGGATCACCGGGCAGGACGGCAGCTTTTTGGCAGAGTTTCTTTTGGAAAAGGGGTACGAAGTCCACGGGACGCTCCGCCGCTCATCGTCGTTTAATACAGGGCGCATCGAGCACCTGTATCTTGACGAGTGGGTGCGTGACATGCGGCTAAAGCGGGCGGTCAACCTGCACTACGGAGATATGACCGATACGAGTTCGCTGATCCGTATCCTGCAAATTGTCCAGCCGGACGAGATTTATAATCTGGCGGCGCAAAGCCACGTCAAGGTATCTTTTGACGTTCCCGAATACACGGCGGAGAGCGACGCCGTGGGGACTTTACGGCTGCTTGAAGCGGTAAGAATTCTCAATTTGGAGAAGAAAACCAAAATCTATCAGGCGTCTACGTCTGAGCTTTACGGCAAGGTTTTGGAGATTCCGCAAAACGAAAATACGCCGTTTTACCCGCGCTCCCCTTACGGCGTGGCAAAACTGTACGGGTTTTGGATTACCAAAAACTACCGCGAGAGCTACGGGATGTTCGCGGTCAACGGTATTTTATTTAACCATGAATCGGAGAGGCGCGGCGAAAATTTTGTGACGCGCAAGATAACGCTCGCGGCAGCGCGTATCGCGGCGGGTCTGCAAAACAAATTATACCTCGGTAACATGAACGCGATGCGGGATTGGGGGTACGCGAAAGATTACGCGGAGTGCATGTGGCTGATGCTGCAGCACAGCGAGCCGGAAGATTTCGTCGTCGCGACCGGTGAAAATCACTCGGTAAGGGAGTTCGCCACTTTGGCGTTTGCCCACGCGGGGATTAATTTGAGATGGGAAGGCGAAGATATTAACGAAAAAGGGATCGACGCGGAGAACGGCAGGGTTTTGGTGGAAGTCGACCCCAAATATTTCCGCCCCGCCGAAGTGGATCAGCTCTTGGGCGATCCTGCCAAGGCTAAAAAGGTGCTGGGGTGGAATCCGCGTAAAACGTCTTTTGAAGAACTTGTCAAAATTATGGTGGAACATGACATGCAGTACGTAAAACGTCAACAACTGGCAGCGGGTATATGATATGAATAAAAACGCAAAAATCTACGTCGCCGGGCATAGAGGGCTTGTCGGGTCGGCGATATGGAGCAACCTGTCGTCCAAAGGTTATAAAAATCTAGTTGGCAAAACCCATGAGGAACTGGACTTGCTCGACAGCGCCGCCGTGCGGGCTTTTTTTGCCGCCGAGCGCCCGGAGTACGTAGTCCTCGCCGCCGCCCGCGTGGGCGGCATCATGGCGAACAACACGTACCGCGCGGATTTTATTTATCAGAATTTACAAATCCAGCAAAACGTCATCGGCGAGAGTTTCAGGCACGGCGTTAAAAAATTATTATTCCTTGGCAGCACCTGTATCTACCCCAAAAACGCGCCTCAGCCGATTAGCGAAAGTTCTCTTTTGACGGGTGAACTGGAATACACAAACGAGCCGTACGCCATCGCGAAAATCGCGGGGCTTAAGATGTGCGAAAGCTTTAATTTGCAGTACGGGACGAATTACATCGCCGTCATGCCTACGAACCTCTACGGACCAAACGACAATTTCAATCTCGAAACATCGCATGTATTGCCGGCGCTGATACGT
>JAITFQ010000075.1 GCA_031281225.1 Chitinispirillales bacterium | reverse complement strand
TCACGTAATGTCAGGTACCCGGCCTGATACAGAAAACTTTCCGGCGGCGCGGCGTCAATATTGCCCGGAGAGCGCGCGAAATCTTTTGAAACCAGCATACCTCTGAATTGCTCAACTGTGAGATTTCGGTCTTTCATGTAATCGGCGATAAGTTTCGTACTCCCGCTCTCCATCCAGTAATTCCCCAACTGATAATCATCGAAAAAACAGAGCATCGAAAACGGGTTGTACACCTTGTGGACGCCATCAAAACAAAATCCGTTATAGTGTTCTCTAAGTTTGGCGACGAGTTCTTCAACCGTGATATTGTAGTCTTTTGCCCCCGCTTCAAGATGCTCGGCGAAATATTCAACGAGCTCCTCATGGGTATATCCGAACAACGTGCCGAATTTTCTATTGAGTGAGAGGTCGTTGATGTTGTTCAGTTTTGAAAAAACGCCGGCTTTGGTAAATTTAGAAATCCCCGTCATAAACAGGAAGCGCATGTGCGGTTCGTTTGCTTTCAACTGGACGTAGCACTCTCTCAAAATATCGCGGACTTCCTCGGCCATCTCCGGCTTGTTGTAGAAATCGAGAAACGGCTTGTCGTATTCGTCGACGATTACAACCGCGGGTTTGCCGTGCTTTTTGGCGGCTTCGACGATCAACCTTTTCAGCATTATTCCAGGTTCCGTCGCCCCGCGGATGTCTATTTCCAAGTCGCAGGCTGCATCGTTTATCACTTCTGCCAACGACCGCCTGACACCGGCGGCCCCTCATTAGTGCCCACCTTGCTCATATCCAAATGAATAACCGGAAAACTCTCCCACTTCCAATCCGTCTCCGCTATCGCTAACCCCTCAAACAGCTCCCGCTTCCCGCTAAACAGCGCGTTGAGCGTCCAGCACATAAGAGTCTTGCCGAAGCGACGCGGGCGGGAGTGGTTGGCTAAGTTGTTCTTGCCGTTTCGTCCGCCCAGCCCGCGTGCGCGGTCAAAAAAAACATTCGGGGGTTGTATTGCTCGTGTACATATTGTATATTGTATTTAATTGTGGGATTAGTAATTGATACCAATTTTACCAATTTAATTGAAGGAGGGGTGTTTTTTATGGAAATGGACACTATGTGGGAAAAGATCAAAAAAGGTCTGAGGGACGGCGCGGTGATGTCAGCCGAAAAGATCGACGAGTACGCGAAGGTAGGCAAACTGAAAGTGGATGAGCTGTCGGCCAAGCGTAAAATTGACCGTAACTACCTCGACCTCGGCGAGCGTTACTACGATCTGACACGTGACGGCCGCGAGGCTTCGGCTTCCGACGACCTTGTCGTCAAGAAGGCCGTAGCCAACATCAACTCGCTCAACGCCGATATCGCCGAAATAGGCGAGAAGATTAAGGAAGTTCAGAGAGCCGCGAAGAAAGACACGGGCGCGGCGGACTGTCAGGATGACGACGACAGCGGTGTGTAGCGCCTGATGAAGAAACGGTCGATATTACTCGTGCCGCCGCGCGGTACGCGGATGAAGGTTATGCGGGTGCCGTTTTGGGCGGCGCTTGCACTGGTTATTATGGCGGCGGCCGGCATCGCCGGATACTTTGTCCCGCTTGACAGGCTTATCCTCACGGAGCAGGAGCTCGCGCAGAAGAAGAGTCTTGAAGAGCAGAACAGCCGTTTGCAGAACAACATTGGTACGACTTTGAGGATGTTAAGCGTTCTCAGGGAGCGTACGGAGCGGCTGAACATCTACAAGGAGCAAAACAGGGACGTTATCGGTTTGCCGCAGGCGCCGCAACCCAGGCCCGAGGGCCGGCAAAGGGCAGCGCCGCAGCCCGCGCTTTCGCCGTCGGCGGTGTTGAAGCACGTTGAAGATAGCGAGAGGTTCATCGCCGGATTCGCCTCTTCCGCAACCAGCGGGAGAAAGAGCCTTTTTGACACGATTCCTATAGCGCGTCCGATTGCGCCGTCTTCGTCCGTAATGTCGAGACAGTTTGGGATGGGGCGCGACCCGTTTACAGGCAAGCAGATGATGCACTACGGGATCGATATCGCCGCTGAAATTGGGACGCCCGTAGTTGCCACGGCGTCGGGCGTCGTGCAGTCTGTGGAGAATGATCCGATATGGGGCCGGCGTGTGGTCATAGCGCATGGTCGCGGTTTCCGCACGGTCTACGCCCACCTCGGCACGGTGAGCGCGGTTAGAGGCAAGGTAGTAGAGCGCGGCGAAGAGATCGGAACGATCGGTATGACGGGGCTCGCCACCGGGCCGCATGTGCATTACGAAATTTGGATGGGGGACAGACAGGTTGATCCCGAAGAGTATTTTTTCCCGGTGATGTTGTTAGCACAGGAGTAATATGAAGCATTCACCCGTTATGATGACGATACTGGCGGCGGTGTTGATAATCCTGCCATCGTCGGCGCAGGATTATGTCGGAAGGGTTTTGGTTGTTCCCCAAAGCTATCGTACCATCCAAATGGCTCTTGACCACGCCGACTCCGGCGACACGGTTTTTGTCAGAGAGGGCACATACAGGGAGTCAATCACTCTGCGAGAGGATGTCGCGCTCATCGGCGTGTCGGCCGAGCGTACCATACTCATCGGCAGAAGGGACAGGCCCGTCGTTAGAGGTGCGCAGGGGGCGGTTGTCAGGCACTTTACCATTCAGGGCGGGCAGATGGGGATACTTAGTGAAAATACCTTCATGATTATTGAGGACTGCGTCATACGGAACAATGTCGGTACGGGCATTCACTGCGTCATCGCGCTGCCTGTCATCCGCAACAACGTAATATTTCGCAACGGCTGGTCTGGGATTTTTTGTGAGACCACCCGCTCCCATCGGGGCCATATCGCGAACAATGTGATAGCCGAGAACAGGCAAAGCGGATTAATGCTCTCTGGTCAGAGTGAGGTATTGGTGGAAAACAATGTGTTTTTTTTCAACAAGCAATACGGTGTGTTCGCGGCGGAAGGCGCGCGCCGGTCACGCATAATCAACAATTCGTTCTTCGGTAACCGCAACGCCGGAAACGAAAGCGCCCAGATAGACCAATCAAACATATCCGTAGACCCTGGCTACATGGCTATCGGCAGTAACAGTGGCGGCTACGCCTTTTGGAACGCTGTGCCCGAACCGTTGAGGGGGCGGGGAAGGGAAGGGGCTAATATCGGGGTTGTGACGAGGACGTTTTATAGCCCTGATCCGTAATGGGCAAATCATTAAGCCCCCTTTCAATTTTGGGCTGCGCCGGCCCGCCCGCCTGCGCCTGTGAAAAATTTTTTAAAAAAAACTATTGACACCGCTCTCCCCATAATGTATCTTGTCTATTAGTAAATTACAAAATGGCAGTGTAGCTCAGTCGGTTAGAGCAGTGGAATCATAATCCACGTGTCGGGGGTTCAATTCCCTCCACTGCTATTTTTCCCCGGGGTAAGATTTAGTGTGTTCAACGAGTTGATCTCTTTTTTTCGTTCCCTCAGCGGTAATGGCGGTGGTGTGTCCTGTTCCGTCCTCGCTGGTGTCAGCGGCGGCGCGGATTCTGTCGCGTTGATTCACCTTTTGCACGAATATCGCCAGCAACTCTCCATTGACCGGCTGGCGGTCGCCCACGTCAACCACGGGCTTCGCGGGGATGAGTCGGACGGGGACGAGGAGTTTGTCAGGGCTATATCGGAGCGTCTGCAAGTAGAATTTTTCCGTGTCGGGTTACAACAGCGTGTATCAGGCATTACTGGTGACGATAATACTTTTCCTGGCCTTGAAGATTGGGCGCGCCGGGAACGGTATAGATTTTTCCACGAAACCGTCCGAGCTAACAATTTTAACTATATCGCCACCGCACACACGGCAAACGATCAAGCCGAAACCCTCCTCCTCCGCGTGACCCGTGGTGCCGGCATACGCGGGCTGCGGGGGATTTTGCCGCTTCGCGGCGACGGGGTGATCAGGCCGCTTCTCAACATTGAAAGGGGTGAACTGGAGCAGTGGTTAACCGCTCGCAACTTGCCATTCCGTACCGATTCGACCAATGCCGATGATACTTTCCGCCGCAACTTCATCCGCAACCGAATCATCCCCCAACTGCGGGAGGTCAACCCAGCCGCAATCCGCAACATGGCGGCCTGCGCGGAAAGCGCGGCGCGGGCGTGGGGGATTGTTGAGGGGCTGGTTAATCGGTGGGCTGCCATGTATCTACTAAGGGTGAACGATGAGGCGTTTCATGTGGAAAAGGCGGGGCTGGCCGACAAATCTATCGCGCCGGAAGCGCTACTGATGTTGTTTGAGGAATACGGGATATCACCGTCAAAACTGCATATCGATAGAGTGATGGGATCAATAAGCGTATCATCTGGCGAATACTTGCTACCCGATGGTTGGAAGTTTTATCCGCGCGAGGATAGGGTTTGCTTTGTGCGTTCGCAAGGAAACAACGCGGCGGGCCGTAGATAATATTAATTTTTTTGTTGAATCGCAGCCGCATATTATATATATTCATCTTTGTAGCAGGTACTTTTAAAAATCGTATTATCAACACTAACCCGGTATGTATCTACGCCGCTTGTTTATGAAATCACGAAAAAAAATTCTGTGTCTTCTGCTGTGCGCTGCCGCGCTGATCGCCGGGTGTGCACCGTCGGCTAAGAAGATGGTGGCCGAGGCGCCGCTGCCTGTTGTTTTGGAAGCGGAGGAAGTTGCCGTTATTGAAGAGGCGGTTGAGGAGGAGCCCCCCGAGCTTGTGATAGATGAAGCCGAGGCAGAGGCTGTGACGCCTGTCGACATCGACGAACTTCTCAGGGCGGCGGTGCGCTTTTCAGAGGACAGCCTGTTTACCGAGGCCGACTCCGTGCTCAGGCGCGCGTCGGCGTTTCTCATGTACCATAGCGTGCACGCGGAGAGCAAGTGGCTGCCGTTTCAGGACTATGTCGCCGATATAGTCACTATCTACGCCGACCGAATGCCGGACAGGTTTTCCACGCCGATGGATATTTTGGCGCTGATTTTCAGCCAGCACCTGCTCGAATCGCTGCTCGATACCATCAGGCTTTCGCCGTCAGACAGTATTTTTTTCACCCGCCTTTCAAACAAGCGCGGGGTGACCTACGATGTGCCGATGGTATGGAACGACCGCGTCAGGCGCGCGCTCATGTTTTACACGCGGACGCGCAGGGGCGTCTTTGACCGGTGGCTGAACCGCGCCGGCTACTACCTTCCGCTCATGAGGGAGATGTACGCCGAAGCCGGGCTGCCGCAGGATTTGGCGTATCTGCCCATCATCGAAAGCGGATTCAACCCGCACGCCTACTCCCGCGCCCACGCGGCGGGGATATGGCAGTTTATACCGTCTACCGGCAGGCACTACGGGTTGCGGCAAAACTACTGGATAGACGAACGGCGCGACCCGATCAAATCGACCCGGGCCTCGATCGCGTACCTGTCAAAACTTTACAGGGATTTCGGCGACTGGCACATCGCGCTCGCCTCCTACAACTGCGGCGAAAACGGGATGGCGCGGGCGATACGCAGGGCCGGCGGGGTGCGCGACTACTGGCAGCTAACCCTGCCCAAAGAGACGATGAACTACATCCCGCTCTATCTCGCTTCGGTGATAATCGCGAAAAATCCCGATGTGTTTGAGTTTGCGATACAGGACACCTTGGTGTTTGATCTGGATACGGTATATGTGCACGACTGCATACAGCTCTCTATCATCGCCGAGGGGGTGGGCGTGCCGCTCGACGTATTGCAAAGGATAAACCCGCACATCCTCCACTGGTCTACGCCGCCCGATATGCGGGATGTGCTGCTCTACCTGCCCAACGGGTACGGCGACAGGTTCAGGGAGTTTTACGCGGAACTGCCTGATGAGAAAAAGACGAGGTTTCATCGGTACAGGGTGCAAAGCGGCGACAACCTGATGCAGATAGCCCGCAATTTCGGGGTGCCGGTCGAGGCGATACGCGACATTAACAATATGAGGAACAATCATATTACCGCGGGCAGGCATATCATCATCCCTGTTCCGCTTAACGAAACGATACCGGCGTCTATGGCCGCGCACCTCAACGCGAATGAGAGGCAGCAGGCGGGCAGAAACAGAACCCCGGCCTCAAGCGCCCCGCAGACAGCGGCGCCGAGAACCGGCCAGCGGATAACCTACAAGGTGCGGGCGGGGGAAACGCTGTACTCCATATCGAATCTTTTCGGGGTATCGGTTAACGACCTGATGAGCTGGAACTATATGTCGAACCCGCGCCACCTGAAAGCCGAGCAGACGCTTGTCATATACCGGGCCGATCCGTCGTCGGCAACCCCGGCAGCCCCCCCGGCTCCTCAATCGCAACCGCAGGCGCAGCCTGCGCAGAGAACAACGGCGCCGTCCGGGCATACTGGCAAGCACCTTGTCAGGCAGGGCGAAACGCTCTACGGGATATCGAGAGAGATCGGCGTGCCGGTGAATGAACTGGCGAGAATAAACGGCCTCGACCCCAGGCGCCCGCTGATATTTCCGGGCGACGTGCTAGTTTACACGCCGAGAACCGGTCAGGGCGGAACCGCTACAAACCAAGGTGAAACAGGGAGTGCGCAATGAAATTAAAAACCCACAAGTGGATAGTTATCGGTATTTTCGCGGGCGCGGCTTTTTTCGGCCTGATCTTCATCTTAGCGCTCCTCGGCTTCAGCGCCGCCGACAGCACGGCACTGCCGTTCAAGCGGATCGCGGTCGTGCGGCTTGAGGGGATTATCACCGACAGCGACTGGCACGCCGGTCTTCTGCGCGAACACCTGAGCAACCGCAACATCGCGGGCGTGCTTTTGCGCGTCGATTCCCCCGGCGGCGCGGTCGCGCCGTCGCAGGAGATATATAACGTAATAGCCGCCTACAAGGCCGCCGGCAAACCATTGATAGTGAGCATGGGCAACGTAGCCGCGTCGGGCGGGTACTACATCGCCTCCCCCGCCTACAAAATCTTCGCCTCCCCCGGCACGCTGACCGGGAGCATAGGGGTGATTTTTACGCTGCCGAAATATCAGGAACTGGCCAAAAAGATAGGGATTGATTTCCGCGTGCTCAAAGCCGGGGAGATGAAAGATGTGGGCAGTCCGTACCGCGAAATGACCGAAAACGAGAAAATGTCTTTGCAGAGCCTGCTCGACGATGTACACGAGCAGTTCATAAGCGACGTGGCGGCAGGCCGGAGCGTAGACGCGGAGGATATAAGGCCGCTGGCCGACGGGCGTATCTTTACGGGGCGGCAGGCGTTTGAGAGCGGCCTTGTCGACAGTCTGGGCGGGTACGCGGAAGCGCTGAACTATTTAAGGCAAATATGCGGTATCCCCGAATCTGTGAGGCCCGTAACGAGGCGGCAGCATACCGGCTGGCGCGAGTTTTTTCTTGAATCGGCGCAAAAATATTTGCCGGGGGTAGAGCCGTTTTTCAGACCGGCTGGGATGTATTATCTGTTTGTGCCGTAAAAATTTGACATTGTATTTGGCACAACCTATATTACACCAATATTCAAACCGGAATATCACTATCGGTAACGATACCATGGAGGACGTGCAATGGCCAAAAAAGGTCTTACAGCAAAGCAGTTGCAATACTTCAAGGATAAACTTCTCGTCGAAAGGCAGAAGGTCCTGGAAGAGATGGGGGAGTTGCAGCAGAACAACCTCAAGCAGACCATATCGGATGCTGCCGGCGAAAATTCGCGTTACAGTTACCATTTAGGTGACGTGGCGTCGCTCTCGTACGGGCGTGAGTTTTCGATGGGCCTGGCCGAGAGGCAGCAGAAATACCTTGAACAGGTTGACGCCGCTCTCGCGAGGATAGCAGACGGCTCCTACGGTATTTGCAGGGTAACCGGCGATACCATAGACCTCGAACGCCTTGAAGAGGTGCTTGTCGCCAAGTACTCTGTTAAAGGCAAGGAACAGTTGGAGCGGCGTAAGCGGCAGCAGGGGCTGTGATCCTCCGCGCCATCCTTTTCGCGGTTTTTGTTTGCCCGGTTTTCGCCGCAGACATTTGGGTTGTCCATATAGAAGTTGGTGGGCTGCCCAAAGATCTGCCGGTCGGCGGCGGTATTATCCCCAAAGTCCCAGCCGTATATGACGCCAACGCCATGAAACTGACCGCCTACGCGTTGGCACGCTTCTTGTCGGAGAACGGCTACCCCTACAGCAGAATTACCACATCCGTTGCCCGTGACGACTCCGTAGCGGTTACTGTACACTTTCTCGTAGAGCCTGACGAGCGCGTATGCGCCGGCGAGCCGGTGATTCGCGGCGCTGGCGGGCGTATCGGGAGGATGTATTTCAGGGATGTGCAAATCGTCCCCGGGCAGTTGTACAATTCTGCCGATGTAGACGAAACTGTCCGCCGTCTGTCCATGCGTCCTTACGTACAAAATGTTACTGCCGAATCCCCGATAATCGTTGAGGACCGGCAAAGTTTGGAGTGTGAAGTGCGGACAGCCGTTACCCCCATCACCGTCGCCGAAAACCGCGGTCTGGCGGTCGAAGGGGCGCTCGGTTATGAGTCGGGGCGCGGCGGGGGATCAGGCTCCATGAGCGGGCGGCTTGATCTGTCGCTAATAAACCTGTTGCGTATGGGCGAAACCGCCGATGTGTCCTATATGGGGACGTCAACGTTTCAAAGGTTAAAACTTTCGGCGTCTATGCCGTGGATATTCGGTTTGCCGTTTGAAGCGGGCGGGGCGGCGGGGCTTGAAATTGAGGACGAGGGGTATGGATTTTTCAGCGGCGAGTTTCGTACCGCTATGGAGGTGAACGCCCGCTACCGTGTCGGCATTGCGGTAAAACTGTCGGAGACCGTTCCGCCGGCCGGCATCGACGCCCCGTACATGTTTTACGGCGCGGACGTATTCGGGGCGCTCATCCCAAAGCCGCGTGGGCGCGGAGAGACTGTGTGGGAGTTTTCGGGGCGGACGGGGAGCGGGGTAGCGAACAGGGAAAGGGCTTACGCGAGGAGCACGATGGAATTGACCGCTGGTGCCCATTACCCGATTTTTGGCGATTACGCGCTTGTGGGGCGTGTTTGCGCGATGTCGTTATTTACTGACGAGGAGTACCTGCCGCCCGCGGAGATGTACCGTATAGGGGGTCACGGGTCATTGCGAGGCTATTTTGAGGAGGAGTTTGCGTTCAGGACGGCGCTCTATTCTCAGGCCGAAGCGCATTATTATTTCAATCGGGTTGGTTCAATATTTATTTTTATAGACGGCGGCTTCGGCTTCGACTCGCCCCGGCAGCTATCGCTGTCAACTGCCAAGGAGATGCTCGGCTACGGCGTGGGGATACGTTTCCCGTCACGCCTCGGAACCGTGTCTTTGGAATGGGCGAGAAACATGGATGACGGCTGGAGTTTAGGCCGTGTTCACGTAGGTATCAACAGTTGGATGTAGTAAGGAAACCGATTATGACAAATTTTATAAAAATATTACTGACGATAATCATCAGCGCCTGCCTGATTACCGTTGCTGCGCAATCACGTACCAGGCGGCCGTCACAACCGCAGCAGCCGTCGCCCGAATCCATCGCCGCTGCTATAGCAGACTCGCTGCTCGACGCGCAATTAAAAAACTTCCGCGACGCGTGTCAAAAATTTCGAACTGAAAAAATGGGCGATGAAACTTTTTTTAACCTGCTGTTCTCCGCCACAGACAGCGGGCGCGTCCCGTTGGACGTTCTGAAAGATTCGCTCGCCGCCGTATTTTCATCACGCGCCACCAGAGGCAGATTTTCAAATGAGCTGCTGTTCCAGCTTTTCAGGGTTGAACAGTTTGCCAATCACAAACCGTTGTGGGGCGGCATTATTGATATATGGTCGTCTGCCGCCGAAATGCCCGTTCACTCCCTCCTCGCATCCAACAGCGAGGGCGGTAGAATCCCCATCGCCGACACCCTGTACCGCGTTCTCGATGCTGCCGGCCGGCTTGAACCGCACGACCTGCTCCGTTACGGGCGCGTGAGATGTTTGCGCGGCGACTACCGCGCCGCTGTGCGGATATACTGCCGCGCCATCGCCGGCGACAGGCGGATAGAGCACGCGGCCATGACGCAGATGAACCAGCTTCTAGCCGATGCCGATTCCGCGGACAAGGTTGCCGCCCTTGCGGATTTCAGGAGGTGCGCGCTCGCCCTCCCCGACGTTGACACAGTCTACTACCGCAACTGGCTTGCGGATTTTTACAGCCGCCATGGGCTGTTTGATCAGGAAATCGCGATTCTTACCGAGTTTAACATGGTCGATTCGCCATCGGGCCGCAGGCTTGCGGATGCCGCCAGAACCCATTTTACGCGGCGCAGATACCGCCACGCGGCAAACAGCGCGTCCGCCGCGCACGGGCGCTTGGAGGACGCGGATCAACGCTCGTCCATAGCGTTTGTAGCATACCAGGCCTATATGATGCTCGGAGTGAGGGACTCCGCGCTCGCGTGGCTGCGGCTCTCCGATGTCGCGACCAAGGATGCGAGGATTCAGGGGATCGCGCTTATGCAGGAAACCGGGCATTTGGAAGAAGCCATAGTGTTCATTGATTCGCTCGCTCCGTCTCTTCCCAAAGATACGCTCCTTACCCGCCAGCGCCTTTTTTCGGGCGAGCCGGCCCGGGCGCTCAACGAGATACTCTCGTCCGCCTCCGCTTCGTGGAAAATCAATAACATGGACTGGATGCTTTGGCGCGCACGGTGCATGATATTCAGCGGGCAGGTTTATGAGGTGGCGCCGGTTTTGGACTCAATCAGATTTGTATCAACATGGCACGGCGCTTCGGAGATACTGCGGTATAGGTACTGGCTGCAAAAACTGGAAAACGACCACGTCGTGACTGGTCTGTGGGGCCGGCTTGAGTACATGATATACACCGGCGACCTGACCGCCGCCACGGAGTTACTCAGGGGGCAAAGGCTGACTGGCGAATCCGGGGAGATGCTTGTCGTTAGGCTAAGCCGCGCGTTGTCGGGAGCCGCGCGGTTCGCGGAAGCGCTGGAAGTGCTGGAATTAGCAGGCAGCAGCAGCGGCGGTATAAAGTCCGCGCAAAGCCCGGAGTATCTGTATTTCATGGCCGACATACTGAACGAAACAGGCCGCCGCGACGAAGCCCGCGTCATAGCCAACAAACTGCTAAAAGAATTTCCGCTCGACATTTTCGCGCAGAAGGCAAGGATTTTGCTGGCGAGGATGCAGTAAACCAAAATTTTTCCGCGGTTGACAATAGCGGAAATTTGAGCGGCCCTTTAAAGCGTTAAAGGGTAATGTTATCTCCGTTGCGTCACCGACGCAGCCCCCGTCGCCACCACCGCGACCCTGAATTCGTTTGCCCCCAACTCCACCCCGCGCACGGCGAGGGAGTCTATACGCCCGTTCAGGACAATTCCCCTATACAGTTCGTAATCCGTCAACATATTTTGCGCGAGAATTTTATAATCATCAAGCGTATCTTTAAGCGGGAATCTCATGTGCGGTTTCATCTTTGACGCGATTACGCCCCGCAAAAGCCAATTCCGCGACTTTTGAAACCGGCTGTCCGTTTCCACGTCAAAATCAAAATCCGCGAGCGACAGCGTTTGCCTCGATTCATTGAACACCGGCCGGCCGGTTACCGTAACCGTCCCCTTTAACGACCCTGAAACAACCATCCTGATCCTCGCTAACCCGTCCGCCGCGCCCGTCACCTCAATATCGTGGACTGTCACCCGTTGCAGGCCCGATCTGAATGTCCTGCCGACAAATGCCTCGCGGCATATAGCCGTGGCGTTTTCGTAGGAAATTTCGGAGTATAGATTGATGGCGAACGCGCTGTCCGGCTCTTCCGGCGTGAGGAAGTCAGGCAGCGGTTTTGGCGTGCGCGGTTCCGGCTGTTCACCAAAAAACGTCTCGGCGGCGGCGCGTATCCCAAGCGAAGCGGTAACCGTCCTCCCGCGCCCGACGGGCTGCGTCATGTAGATTGCGGACGGGTCGAGGCGGAGCCAGACAGGTTCGGGCATATCCGCCGCGGAGAGTTTGTGCGGGGTTTGAAGCCCTTCCCAGATCGGAGTTAAAAACTGTCTGATACTCATACCGTCCGCCATAGATTTGTCAACAGCTTCGCCGATGGCGGCCAACAGCTTGGGGGCTAAAAGCTCGGCGGCGGGTTTGATCGGAATAGTGAGGCCGCGGGCTTTTATGACTGGGTCGCTTGTCCATGTGTGGCCGTGTACGGTGGTTGCGGTGACCAAACGCCAATTATTTCTGAGCGATATTCTGGAACGCAAGTCGATAGCGATCCCCGCCTCGGCGGTTTGATGTTCCGTATGGTTAAACCCTAATACCGAGATATTGAACGATAGCCGCATCGACACCATGAGCGGTATCCTGT
>JAITFQ010000024.1 GCA_031281225.1 Chitinispirillales bacterium | reverse complement strand
GCCCCAGTTATCGGTACGGAATATCGTACCCCTTTGATACGGCGTCCACAAGACAACCCTGCCGTCCGACGACACCGAGATTTTCCCTCTGTAGTTCTGACCCATTGGGCCAGGGTTTGTGACAAACGGTTTCCATGTGCGGGCGGTGTCTTCCGAATAGTAAAGCGGAAAAACGGCCTCCCGGTCGCCCGCCGGCTTGTCGTTCCCGCCGGCCCTCACCACAACGCCCGGTTTTAGCTTCGCGTAGTCCAGCCCGTAGGTGCAGCCCATCTGCGGATAGTGGCGGCTGCCGGATACCGGCCTTGTGATGTTGTCGTGTACAAAACCGTCGTAATCCTTGATAACGGTGATAAGCGGCCCGCCGGGGATGCTCACCACGTCCATCGGCACGGTCTCCTCAATTCCGCGTACCGTGAAATTGAAGCGGAAGCGCTCGCCGGGGGAGAAATTGTCGGCCATGTAGATACCGTTCCCCGAAGTCACGAACACGCGCTTGGGGTCAAACGGGTCTATCTCGATACTCCCCGCCCAGTGGATACTCTCGCCCTTTCCGTCCGTGCCCTCAATCCAGTTGAATCCGTTTTTGTACAATACAGCCATTTGCTCGTTGCCGGTGATGTTCTCCGCGTCGCCGTCCCACAAATCGCCGAGGACGTTTTTTGACCACGTCGCGCCGCCGTCGCCGGTGGCGTAGATTCTATCGCCGTGGGCTACATTCCCGGAACCGTCCCAAAACTGCGTCCGCCAGGCGTTGATGGTTGATACGACAATACGGTTTGAATCCGCCGCGCACATTGATATTCCGCCAAACCCGCCGAGGTGCGCGTCCCATTGCGTCTGGTTGGGAAACTCGGGGTGGGGCGGGTCGTCAACAAAATTTTCCGGGGATATATCGCTCCAGGTTTTTGCCTCCGTATCGTATTTGAGCACCGCGCCGCGGCTTATCGCCGCTCCGGGGCCGAAGCCGGGCCCCGCCCAGTTCGCCGCCGCCATATACAAAAACCGCCCACCCGGCGTAAGCGCCGCCCTCTGCGGCCACATCGCCCGCGACAACGGCATAAGCGGAACAGGCTCCCAAGTCTCGCCCGCGTCGTCGCTCATGTAAAAATTATCCGCGGCCCTCGATAACCCTATGTATATGCGCGACGTCGCCCCGCCCGACACCCTGTTCGGGTCAAAAAGCACGATACAGATACCAAGCCCGTCGGCAGGCACAGGCGCGCCCTCGACTCTGCTCCATGTGCTCCCGCGGTCTGTACTCTTCCAAAGACCGTTATTACGCGTCCCGCAAAAAAGGATGTTCGGATTGTTAGGGTCAACGGCAAGCCGCTCGCCGTTCTGCCGGCCAAAAGCGTTGCCGTGAGTCTTAAACTGCGCCGTAACATCTATCTTGTCAAACGTTTCCCCGTAGTCGTCGGAACGGAGAATCATAGTTTTCCCGCCATCCCAATAGTCTGTTCCCGCGAACATGTACACGCGCGACGGGTTTGACGGGTCGATCGCGAGCGCGTCAACGCCCCAAAGCCCAGTTTCAAGCGGGCCAACCCAGTCCATAATGCTAATCCATGATTTATTAGCCTCATTCCACCGATACGCCCCGCCCACGTCTGTGCGCGCGTATATGAGGTTTCTTTCGTCTTTGGACGTGATAATGGCCGAAACAAACCCTCCGCCGCCCATCATCACATTCCCCCACCTGAACTCATCTGCCTGAGCCTGAGCAACCGCCGGCGAAGCGCCGAGCGACAGGGCGGTCAGAACAATCACGGCAACCGTTAACTTCCACATACCGCCTCCTATGAATCAGGGATAAAGTAGTAATATACAATATTACAAACCTGAATACAAACTCCCGGCGATCTTTTAATATTCTCAAATAAACGGTATTTACCCCGCAGCAATTTACCGCACAACACCGATCATCACCGACACGTTTTCGCGCTCCCCCGCGACGTTAATCACGCCCCTGGCAAGATAATTACCCACAGGCACCGGCCTGCCCCGGCCGTCCCTCAAATCCCACGAGCCGACCTTGCGCTTGCCGCCGCCAGCCGGACTGCCGGCGATCCTTATCTTTCTGATAACCCTGCCCGAAGCGTCGTAAATGACAAGCCGCCCGCTATTTACCTGCTGGCCCTGATAGAAAAACTTAATCGCGCCCTCACCCATAGCCGCCGGATTCCGGCCAGCTGTGAACGCGCTTATGATCCTCACGACCGGCGAATCGCCCGCGCCGTTGCCCAGATGCGCTACGCACTCCGATTCATCAGAAGAACCCGTGAGTATACGCTCGACGATGTTGTCCATAAGGCTCAAAAGCTCGCCGTAGTTAGACTCCAACACCCATACCTCACTATCTAGATTGGACGCGGAATAACCGTTGTTGCGGATACTGTGCGTCATCCCCGAAACCGTAGCGCCCGTGGGAAGCCCAGCCGCTTCTAACGCCTCATAAAAACTTCTCGGAAGCCCCGCCGCGCCGCGCGGAATGGCCGAAACTGTGTCCAACGTCATCGGGCACATATCCCGCATGCCGCCGTTAGTCAGAAAAACCGTGTACGTGGTAGGAACGGGAGCGCCCTGAAGCACACCGCTCACATAATCAAACCGCCGCGCGAACCGCCCGGCATTGTGCGACGACGCAACATTGGGCTCACCGTCGGAAAGAAATATAACGTACTGATTCTCCCTGGGTATCAACGACGCCCCAAACGCCTGCATCGCCGCCTCAAACGCGAGCGAAATATCCGTATACTGACCACCAATCAGAGGCGCGCGGATTCTTGCCTGCTCTGCGGCATCCGCCGGCACGCTAAACAAACTGCGCAACAACCCGCGGTAAGTAGCGCCGGCGTCACCAGCCACGGCAGCATCATAAAACCCGGTAGGGGCTATGGACCGATTGAGCGGCAAAAGAGGGAAAAAAGCCTGGTTGGCGACAGGCGTAGCAGGCCCGCCAAACCGAACAAGCCTGTCGTCGCGCGTTGCGTCAAACTGAAGCGCGTCAGTGAAAACCGCAAGGCCAACCTCAGCGTCGGGATGCACCGCATAGATCGAGTCTATGAGCGCAAGGGTAACGCGGAAACGATGCCCCAAAGGATCCTCGCCGGGACGAAGCCCGCCAGCGTACATGCTCGCGGAATTGTCGATAAGGAACATGATGGACGGGGTGGGCGAAATGGTGTGAGCGGAAACGGGGGCGGTTAAGCCTGTGCAAATAAATAACAAAGCGGGAAACGCGAACGCCGCCGTGATTGTTTTTTTGATTGGGTTTTTCATAAAAAGCCTTTCGTTGAATTTCAGGGTAAAATTTGGGACAGAACGAACCCGCCCGATACAAACCTACCGAATTACTAAGGTGCCTGAATCGTAAACGAACCTCCGGGCTGAACTGTAAAACCAGGGCCGATGATAACCCTGTCACTCGCCCGTATATTTAATGTTCCTGTGGGAGTTACCGTTACGTTTTGAACATTGATGGCTCCACAGCCATTTGTAACCGCTGTGTTGGTGGTTACAGTTTGATTTGTAAAATTGATAATCGGTGAACAAAAGGCCCATCCCATATCTCGCATTATTGCAATTTCTCTTTCATTGATGGTATGCAACCTAAATCCCTGAGAAGCAGAAAATTTCATAAAAGTCGGAAAAGTTACACTATTATCCCAATGCGTAACACTTGAACCACTAGACCAAGTAGTGGGAGCGTGCATTCTTACACGAGTACCACCATTAGCCGCCAATAAATATGAATCCGGACGACCGGAAAACAAATTATTACTTACAACTAAGGCTGCACGCTGAGATTGGTTAAGATCCGGTAAATTGGCCCCCAAAATACCTTGATATAATTGACGGTCAAAAATCCCGGGGAAATCAGTATTTGCCGAGGTTCCACCACTTGTAGTATAGACGTAACCCCCGTTACTTCCAACCAAAGTCGAAAAACCTAAACCGTGTGTTATTTCGTGCAACATAATGGTAATCCAATCAAACTGACTTCCGGATGGAGGAGTGGTTATTGAGAAGTTCCAGTTGAAAATCGAGTTCATTTCCAGCCTAATATCTCTCATTCCGGGTACAACATTATAACCCGCCAACTGATTTCCTAGTGCTGAACTATACCATGTTTGTGTTGTAGGATTCCAATAATGCGGTTGACGGTAAGAACCACCAAGAACACCCGGCCCCATGTTAACAAACATAATGTTGATATCAATAGGTATCGTACCTGCCAATTCTGCACTCCAAAGGTCGATTGCATGCAACGTAGCTACTTGTTGCTGTGTATTCAGATTACCGGATAAATTAAACTGTAAGTTTCCACTTCTGCTTGTTGTAGTTCCATTTCTTTCTGTATTTGGATTGAAGTGTTCATCATAAATAATTAAAGTTCCATCAGGCAATTTATACATATAAACATAATAACTCATTTCTTCTTCCAACCAAGCTACATATCGCAAATTCTCGGGATCATCGGGGAAAGCGGGGATAAGCCTCGGTTTTTCCTTGAAAATATGAATTATTTGCCTGTCTTCCGGCAGAGCTTCTTTCACATCTTCTTTTGGCCCGTAAAAATAGCGCGGTATAAACACTTCTTCGGCTTGAAGTGAAAAGGACGCCGCATTTCTCACCGAAAAATCGGTTCCGGCTTCTATCATCAAGTAGCTCTCCGCGTCTCCCAAAAACGACCGTCTTAACTCTTCAATAAAAAATGGTTGTAAACGGAATTGTGCGGGAGTTTCCTTTGTGGGAGTTATCACTACGTTGTTCCCAGTTTTTTCATTCAAAATAATGATTTTTGTGTTTTGAACGGTCGAAAAGGAAATACCATACTCACCGTTTGTACCTCTCGTCAACGGTGCGGGTAAAACACTAGAACGTATAACTTGTTCTTTAACTCGTTTTGCATCTTCTCTTGATAATTCGTTATAATTAACAGAGAAAAAATGCTGTGCGTAAGTATTGCCGAAACTTAACGC
>JAITFQ010000001.1 GCA_031281225.1 Chitinispirillales bacterium | reverse complement strand
TTGATATCGCCTCGAAATGCCATTTTACTTATGACATCTGAAAGTTTACGGGTACTCACCGCAGTACTATCCAAGTCTTGCACGTGAGAAATGGCGTAGTTCCAGTATAGTGTTTTTATGGAGTAATTGGGGATTTTCAGGTATGGCTGCCCCTCAACAACTCCGCCTTTGGTCAGCATTCCCAAATAAAACAACAGCGAGACGAAGTAGTTTTCGTTGTGCAGTTCTTCTAACGAAAATTTTCCGATTATATCGCCATAAACTCCGCCGTCCTTTACAATGTCAAACAGTATCTCCCGGTTATTTTCGTTTTCCGCCAAACGGCGCAAGCGTGCGTAGTCGGTTTTCAGGTTAGTGTCCACAACGTCTTTGGGCTGCTCGCCCAATCTTAAAATTTGATTAAACAAAAACAGAATCATTTGCGAATTATATACTTTATCCTTACCGTTTTCATTGAACATGTAGCCGTTATAATAGGATTCCATATCCACCTTAATCAAATTTTTATCGACCCCTGTTTCGCGCATCAGCCATTCGACCTCTTCGCTTGTGAAACCGAACATCTCGTTGTACATTGCGTCTAAACTGTAATCCGACGCCATGTTAAAGCCGCTTGTGAGGTCGTTTATCATCATGGGGGTAATGCCAGTTATGAATATACGTCTGACGACAGACTTGGTTCCGGCTTTCAACGATTCGTAAAACGCGCGGACGATACCGCCGGCCTTTACCTCCTTTATGTAGGTTCCGCCCATTGCTATAAGGTTATTCGCGAAATGGTCGTATTCGTCTATGACAACAAAAACTGGAACTCCGGCGTCCCCGGCTGCGGCGTAGGCGACGTTTAAAGAATTAATGGCGGTTTTTCGCTCTCTAATGTGATTAATATCTCTTTCCGCGTTTGGGAAAATACTTCTATATCTGCTCAAAAAATCTACTACACAGTCCTCTACCCTGCCTGAAAACGACACAGCGAATTTTTCGTGGCTATCCGTATCCAAACCCGAGAAGTCAAACGGTATGACCGCATACGCCCCCCGCTCAGGCGTAGGATGCTTGCCAATGTAGAGACCGCCAAAAATGGAATCAAACCTGTCTTTCCGGTTTAAATCATAGTAGTTTTCCAGCACCGACAAAAACAGGCTCTTGCCGAAACGGCGCGGGCGGATGAAAAACTGATACGTATTGTTCTCATTCTCCAAAAACTCAATATAGCGGGTCTTATCAACGTATGCATAACCCCGCTCAATTATGTCAGCAAAATTGGACTGGCCGTAAGGAAGCTTCTTGGGCATTATCACCCTCCTTTTTCGATATAAAAATACATCGCGGCGGGCGGAAATGCAAGTTTGGGTACGCTTTTTTATCTCTTTATCCCCGCCCTTTTTGTCTGGCGTGATGTATATTTCTTTGGTATGACAAACCTTTCCCTCTACATCCACATCCCGTTCTGCCTCCAAAAATGCCGGTACTGCGATTTTTATTCGGTACCGGGCGGCGATCCTCTTGTTATCAGCCGGTATATTGACGCGATTGGCAGGGAATGGGGGATTTACGAGGATAGCGGGGTATTGGGGAATGCAGCTATAAATACGGTGTATGTCGGGGGCGGGACGCCGTCGGCGCTTGATTTGGATATGTGGGGCAGGTTAGAAGAGGCGCTGTTTTCAAGAATCAATAAATCAACAATCCGCGAATGGTCGGTTGAGTGCAATCCCGAGTCGTTTACGATAGAGAAAGGGCGGATGTACGCGAAGAGCGGGGCGACGCGGCTGACGTTTGGGGTTCAGTCGCTAAACGCGAGGGAGCTTTCGGTGTGCGGGCGGGCGCATAGCGCGGAAAAGGCGATTGAAGCGCTGGGGGACGAGCGCCTGGACGGGCTGTTTGATTCTATCGGCGCCGACATAATTTACGCGCTGCCGGGGCAGACTGCCGATACATTAGATAATACGCTTTCGGCAATATTGTCTATTCCGCGGGTAAAACACCTGTCGGCTTACGAGCTGACGGTAGCGGACGGCACCCCGTTTGGCCGCCACAAAAAAATGCTTCCTTTACCGTCGGAGGAGTCGGCAGCGGAGATGTACGAACTGATCGGCAATCGTTGCACAGAGCGCGGTATGGGGCAGTATGAAGTTTCAAATTACGCGCTCGCGGGGTTTGAGTCCATCCACAACAGGGCCTACTGGTCGCACAAGCCGTACATCGGCTTAGGCGCGTCGGCGCATTCCTACATTCACCCAAAACGGTGGAGCAACGCTGCGGGCATTGAGCGGTACATATCGGCGGTGTCAACGGGCACGTTAATCAACAACGCGGTAGATTTTGAAGAAACGCTGACCCCTCTCGAATTGTCACGGGAAATAATTTTTTTGGGGCTGCGCGGTATAGACGGCATAGACGAAGACGATTTTGCCGCCCGTACCGGAATTTCGTTTTGCCCGGAGGGGAGAAAAGAAATTTTGCGGGGATACGTTGGTTCGGGCTTATTGAAAAATTCAGATAAAAAATGGACACCCACGCCGCGCGGCATGCTTTTCGCGGATATGATGGCGCGGGAGTTGATGTTGTGAAAAGCGTTTGCGGATTCCGTAAGCGGAAAATTTTCTTTAACCAAAACCATTGCGCATAAATTATTTTGTGCTGTTGTTCAATACCGATAAAAAAGGAAAATTATCATGGCAAAGACAATAACCGAAAAAATCTTCGACGCGCGGCGGATTGATGAGCCGTTTGAGGGGACTGTGGTGCTGGGGCTTGATGTGGTGATGTGCCACGAGATCACGACGCCTGTGGCTATCGCCGACCTTGAGTGGCGGGGAAAAGACAGAGTGTTCGACACGGCGAAGATCAAGGCGGTGATCGACCATGTGACGCCGTCCAAGGACTCCAAGAGCGCGACGCAGGCGAAGATACTGCGCGACTGGGCGCGGAGGCACAATATCAGGGATTTTTTCGACGTGGGCTACAACGGCGTCTGCCACGCGCTGTTTCCGGAAAAGGGGTTCATCAGGCCAGGCTACACGGTAATTATGGGCGACAGCCACACCTGCACGCACGGGGCGTTTGGGGCGTTCGCGGCGGGAGTGGGGACGACCGATCTCGAGGTGGGGATACTGAAAGGCGTCTGCGCGTTCAGGCCGCCGCTCAGCATACGGGTTGATATCAACGGAAAAATGCCCAAGGGGGTGTACGCGAAAGACGTCGTCCTCGAAGTGATCCGCCAACTGACGGTGAACGGCGCTACCGACCATGTGATCGAATTTCACGGCGAAACCGTCGACGCCATGACAATGGAAGAGAGGATGACGCTCTGCAACATGGCGATTGAGGCGGGCGGGACGAGCGGCTTGTGCATGCCCGACAGAACGACGGCCGAGTACCTCTGGCCGTTCATATCGCCGGACTACAACAACGACATCAACGCCGCCGTTGCCGATTTCGCCAAGTGGCGCTCCGACGCCGGCGCGTTTTACGCCAAAACCCTGTCAATAGATGTTTCGCGCCTTGAACCCGCCGTCACCGTCGGCTACAAGCCCGATCAGGTCAAGCAGGTCAAGGAGCTGGGCGATGTAAAAATCGACCAGGTCTACATCGGTTCCTGTACAAACGGCCGGATATCGGATTTGAGGATTGCCGCCGCCGTCACAAAAGGGAAGAAATTAGCCGACGGGGTGCGCGGAATCGTCAGCCCAGCGACGCCCGACATTTTCCGTCAGGCGATGGACGAGGGGCTTTTGTCGATATTCATGGACGCCGGCTACTGCATAGCCAACCCCACCTGCGGCGCGTGCCTTGGGATGTCAACCGGCGTGCTCGCGGAGGGTGAAGTTTGCGTAGCGACGACCAACCGTAACTTCAACGGCCGCATGGGCAAAGGCGGCATGGTACACCTCGCCTCCCCCGCTACCGCCGCCGCCAGCGGAATTACGGGGCGTTTAACCGACCCCAAGGAGTATTTGTGATTGTGATATGCCGGTAACGGTATCAATTAACAGTACAATAAAAACGTATTAAAAAATTTTAGGAGATTAATATGAAAACATTCGGAGGCCCCGTCCTCTTCCTCGACCGCTCCGACATCAACACCGACGAGATAATCCCGGCCAAGTACCTGACCGAGGTTAAAAAAGAAGCGCTCGGCCCGTACCTCCTTGAGGACCTCAAACTCGACGGCTTCGACCCTGCCGGCCCCTGGCGCGGGCAGGCCCGGGTAGTGGTGACGCGCGCCAACTTCGGCTGCGGCTCGTCCCGCGAGCACGCGCCGTGGGCGCTTGAGGTCAACGACATCACCTGCGTAATAGCCGAAAGCTACGCGCGTATCTTCCGCCAAAACATGTTCAACGGCGGGATGCTCGCGATAGAATTATCCGCTGATCAAATAAGCGAAATTTTCAATATCAGCAAAAAGGGCGGCGCTTGTGACGTCGTTTGCGATATTGATACCGAAGCGAAAAAAATGACATTCACATATCAAGGCGGCTCAAAAACCATAAACTTCACGCTGTCGCAGTTCGACGACGCGCTCGTCAAGGCCGGCGGGTGGGTGGAGTTCGCGGACGCGAGGTATTGACCGGGGGCGGGTCAGGATATGAGTAAATAAGCCATGAGCGTGAGCACGGGGAGCGCCAAAGCTCCCTGGGTTATCAGATCTGCATAAAAAAGCCGCTTTGCTTTCTCGTCGGCGCCAATGTTGGCGTCGGTTCTAATCCGTAGTTTTTGGTTGAGTTTTACGGGCTGGCGGCGTATCAGCCGTTCGACCTGCTCGAAAACGCCTAACTTGTAGAGCGTGACCGCGACGGGGATGGTGAGATAGGCGGCTATCCACGGCAGGTACGATAGCGGGGCGATCGTGACGCACACCGCGCCGGCTGTGATTATCACGGTCAGGACACCGGCCAAAATACAGGCTTCGAGATGTGAAAATCCTCTGTGAAGGTATCTGTGGTGCAGATGACGGCTGTCGGCTGTCACTATGTATTTAAGCACCTGTTTGGTCCCGCTGAAAGAGAGGAGCGAGTGGCCGGCGGCGGCCCCCCTCATGTTCGCGCTGAAATAGCGCCGCAGGATTGTCACGGCGACCTCAAGTATCGGGAGCCCGGCCAAAAGGGGCATAATGGCGAGGACTCTGCCGCTCTCCCCCATCAGAAACGCGGCGCGGATGGTTAAGAGCGCCACCATGTACCCTAAGAAGCACGAGCCGGTGTCGCCCATAAAAACCTTGGCCGGCGGCGCGTTGTATATCATAAACCCTATGACCGCGCCCACCGCGAACACGCCGAGCACGGCGGTAGCGGAGCAACCTGTCAAAACAGACACGGCTACAACCCCCAAAAGCGACAATGTGGAGATTGTACCGGCAAAGCCGTCTAACCCGTCCACAAGATTGTAGGCGTTTATAAGCCCTACTATCCACAATACGGCTATTATTTTGCCGACAGGCTCGGGGATTACAAACAGGTTAAACACCGAAATCGCGCCCGGATGCACATCAAAAATAAAAACCGTTATCAGGGCAAGGATGATAACCACGGAAAGTTTGTGCCTCACCTGTACGTTTATAGACTTAGAATCGTCGAGCAGCCCCAGCCCGCCGAGCACCGTCACCGCGGCGAGGATGGCGTGAAAGAGCTCCTTAGGGATCGGTTCGGCGCCGAGCAGCCGGGTGAGCGCGTGCCAAAGTAAGGTCGTCACGAGCATGGCCAGCACCATGGCGATACCGCCGACGCGCGGGATGGGCGCGGAGTGCACCTTGCGGTGGTTGGGGGTATCGGCAAAAAGTAAAACCAGCTTTGTATGCAGAATAAGCCTGATAGCCGTACTCGCTACCACCGCTGAAAACAGGGCGAGCAGGGCGATAATCGCATACTGAAAAGCCGGTATTGAGAGTGTTTGAAGCATAGCGCCGCCTCATAGCTTCAGATAAATAGGTATATATAGTTACGATTAACAAAACCAAATATGTCTAAAAATATATTTTCCCACGTGGAAAGTCAATTCCCGAATCATTTTTATTTTTAGATTGACCTCGAAACAAATTTATTGTATATTATAAATTGGGGAGGTATACGGATATTTTCAAACCGTACGGTATTGACAAATCACACGTTCAAAAAGCGAAAAAACTATGCGGGTTTCAAAAAAAATACCCGAACTGGAAAAAGTCCTTCATAAGTGGAAAATTACCGTCTCCGATGCCAAATCGCTGAGCGCGGTGATGTTTATTGCTTTGGTCGGATTCAATGTTTTGGTCGTCTGCGCCGCGTCCCTTTTGCCCCGCGCTTGGCACATAACTCTGCCGCTGTGCCTTATCGCACTCCTTTGGGACCTGCTTTGGGCCGCGTCAATTACAAAGCAAATAATCTCCGACCAGACGAGCATCAGCAAAAACCGCGTCCTGTTCAGGAGGTTTCAAAATACCACAAAATATTTTGAGAGCATACTTCAAGATACGTCCGACATAATTATTTCGCTCGACAAGGACTCCCTGATTTTCAAATTCAACACCGGGGCGCAGAACCATTTTGGCTACACTCAGGCGGAGATTTTGGGGAAACCTTTCGAAATACTCTTTCTTGACGCGGCGGACAAGGAAAAAATGTTCCTGCCGGACAAAAGCGGCGTAAAGCCGGCAAACGCGGAAATCCCCATGAAAACCAAGGCGGGGCGCTGCTTAGTCCTGAACATGTGCATATCGAGGATGCGCGACAGCGGCTTCGTCGTCACCGCGCAGGATATAACCGAGAAAAAGTACCTCGAAGAGCAGCTAAAACAGAAGAGCGAACAGCTAAACAGGCTCGCCATCACCGACGACCTGACCGGCCTCTTTAACAGCCGCCATTTCTACAATGCTATCAAGAGCGAGCTTTCAAGGCTCAAGCGCCACTCCGACAGAAAACTGTCCATTATCTACATGGACGTAGACAAATTCAAGGAATACAACGACGCCGAAGGCCACCTGATGGGCGACAAGGTTTTGAAGGCGCTGGGCGAGGTGATCAACTCCTGCGTAAGAAAAGACATCGACGCTGGTTTCAGATACGGCGGCGATGAGTTTGTAGTAATACTGCCCGATACCGACATGATTCAGGCCAAAACCGTCGCTACGAGAATTTTGGAATTGTTTTGTGCGCTGAGATTCGGAAACACAAGCCTGTCAATCGGAATCGCGGAAGCAATAAGCGAAGAGGACGAGAAAACACTTGTGAGGAGGGCGGATATGGCAATGTACGTCTCCAAGAAAAGCGTAACGGAGCGGATTACGTTTGCGGATATTGATGTTACGGACGAAAATGTCTCGAAAGAATAAACATGCATATCGCCCCCGACGCGGCCACATTTAACGACTCGGCGCCGCTCTCCACTATGGGGATACGTATCCGGTAATCGCATTCGTTGAGCAATTCATCACTCAGCCCAGCGCCCTCGCTGCCAAGCGCGAGGATGTGGGGGCCTGTATTGTTGAAATCGTGGGACTCGGAGCCGGCGAGGTCGGCGGCTAACAATTTATAATTGCGATTCTTCAAGCCTGATACCATAGACAAATATTCATCGCTCTTCCGTATCCATACCGAAAGGACGGAACCAGCCGTTGACTGAACCGCCTTGGGGGAAAACGGGTCGGCGCACTGACCGCTCAAAATCACGCCGTCAATCCCGAAAGCAGCGGCGGTGCGGATGAGGGTGCCGACGTTGCCGGGGTCCTGAACGTGTTCGAGAAGGAGGATACGGCCGCCAAGAGTTGGCTGTTCGGGAATTTTTGATGTGTAGGTATCAACTGGTATCCGTACCAGCGCGGCGATCCCCTGGGGGGTGCGGGATGTGCAGATTGACGCCATGTTGGGGACGGATATTGTGCGGATTGGGACGGATTTTGCCGTTATCGGGAAAATATAAAACGGCGCGGTATCTTCGGTACAAAGCAATTCTTCAATGCTGTCGATGTGAAACGCCAGCAACTGGTCGACGGCGCGTTTGCCCTCAATCAGAAAATAGCCGTGTTCGCGGCGATATTTTGACTGGCTTAACGATTTATACCACGATACCGGTTTCATATTAACTTTTGACCATTTTCTTCAACATCTTTACCTCATCCGGCCAAATCTCTTCGTTTGGCGTTTCCAGCACGCAGGGGATTCCATCGAATCTCGCGTCCTCCATAAGCAGGCGGAACGCGCCTGTCCCCAAACTCCCCTTGCCAATGCTCTCATGGCGGTCGACACGGCATCCGAGCGCCCCCTTGTAATCGTTCAGATGCAACCCGCGGATATATTTGAAACCGACGACGCGCTCAAACTCCCGCATCGTTTCGCTATAACTTTGCTCATCCCGTATATCGTAACCGGCGGCGAAGATGTGGCACGTATCAATACACACGCCTATCCTCGCCTTGTCGTTCACCTTATCTATGATAGCCGCGAGATGTTCAAACCGGAAACCGACATTGCTACCCTGGCCGGCGGTAGCTTCAAGTACAATTGTCACCCCGTCAGTCCTGTCAAGCACGATGTTTACCGATTCGGCGATGAGGCCCAAACATTCGTCCACGGTTATAGCCTGCAAGTGGCTTCCGGGGTGGATGTTCAAGAGTGTCAGCCCGAGCGCCGCGCACCTTTGCGCCTCGTCTATGAGCGCGTTTACAGACCGCTCCCTCGCGTCCTTATCGGGGTGGCCGGCGTTAATCAGGTAGCTGTCGTGGGGCAGAACCATCCGCGGGTCATAGCCGTACATCTCCATATTTTTATTAAACGCGCCGATCACGGCGGGTTCGAGCGGCTTGGCTTCCCATCGTTTTTGATTTTTGGTGAACAGGGCAAATCCGGCTGCGCCAACCGCGTGGGCGTTGACCGGCGCGTTGTGCACGCCGCCGGCGGCGCTGACGTGCGGGCCGATATATTTTTTCATCGCATTGTCCTTAAAAAATTGGCATCGTCGCGCCAGCCCGGCGTGACTTTTACATGTAATTTCAGCGATACTTTCATCCCAACTAAATTTTCAATATCTTTCCGCGCATCTTTTTTTATCTTCTCAACAAGCGTCCCTTTCGACCCGATGATTATCGCTTTCTGCCCGTTCGTCTCCACGTGTATTCCCGCGACGATTTCGTGTTTTTGCGCGGTTTCCTTATATGTCTCAATCTCTACGAACACCGCGTGCGGAACCTCTTCGCGTGTGTTTATGATTATCTGCTTGCGGATAAACTCGGCGGCGATCGTTCTCATTGTCGCGTCTGTCAGCGAGTCACCGTCAAAATATTTCGGGCCTTCGAGGATTAGGGGATCAATGGCATTCAGAAAAATATCTTTTGATTTGGGGCTTGTGGCTGATATTTTTATCATGGGCGAGTTATTAAATCCCTTATACGTCGATAGAAACGTATTGATTTTACCATCTGGATTGTCACATAAATCAATCTTGTTAAACACAAGCAAAACGGGAACCGGGGACGCCGCCGCGGACGCCGCGCAGTCACTCTCCTCATCGCCGAAATCCCGCGATAAGTCCACAAGGTAACAGACCAAATCCACACCGGAACTTACCGCCGACACCGCCGCTTCCCTCATCAACTCATTAAGCGCGTGTTTTCCTCTGTGCATTCCCGGAGTGTCAACAAAAACAATCTGTACGTCGTCCGTTGTATAGATGCCTCTAATGTTTTGGCGGGTTGTTTGCGGGAGGGAGGTAACAATTGAAATCTGTTCTTCGAGGATAGTATTCATCAGGGTTGATTTGCCGCTGTTGGGACGGCCAAACAGGGTGATGAACGCGGAACGGAATGGGGGAATAACGGTCACGCAGACACCCCCGCAGTTATTTCGGCGGATTGCATCGTCTGCAATATCAATGTAGATATCGTCATCGGCCCTACCCCGCCCGGAACCGGTGTGTAGGCGCTTGCTTTGAGCGCGGCGGCTTTCAGGTCGATGTCGCCTATGCCGCCGGGGTGGTAGCCGGCGTCGATCACCACCGCGCCGTCCTTAATCCAGTCGCCGCGTATAAGCTCGGGCTTGCCTACCGCGCCTACGAGAATATCCGCCTGCCTCACGATGTCGGGCAACCCGACCGTTCTTGAATGGCAGATAACCACCGTGGCGTTTCTCTCCAAAAGCATCATCGCCATCGGTTTCCCGAGGATGGGGCTTCTGCCGACGACAACGGCGAACTTTCCTTCCAACTGAATTTCATAATGATTGAGCAGGCGCATAATCCCCGCCGGCGTCGCGCTTCCGTAGGCGGCGCACCCCATAGACATCCGCCCGAACCCGAGGCAGGTCACGCCGTCTACGTCCTTATCTAACGAAATAGCCTCAAACGCGGCGCGTTCGTCGATTTGGCGCGGGACGGGGTGCTGGAGCAAAATCCCGTCAACCCGCGGGTCGTCATTGAGCGCCACGATCTTGTCAACAAGCTGCCCCGTCGCCGTATCCTTCCCCATCTCAATCCTCTGCGACAGCATCCCCACCCGCGCGCAGGCGTTGCCCTTCATCTTGACGTATGTCGCGGAAGCGGGATCGTCGCCGACTAATATGGTCGCGAGCTGCGGGACCCTGCCGGTTTTATCCTTGAACAGGCGAACCCTGTCGGCAAGCGCCTGTTCGGTATTTTTCGCCAGTAATTTTCCGTCTAATACTATTGCCATCGGTAATACCCCCTGCCGGGAATCGTTGATTGTCATTAACATTATAAAAATCTCCACAGCTTATTATAGAATATAAAGTATTGCGCAACCTGATTGCAACTTTTTTCAGAAAAAGAGAGATACGGCTCAATCATTTAGAAAATTTAACATTGTCGGCTTGTGCCGTCACAACAAACAATCAAAGATTGTTAAAAGATTTTAGTTGGGGCGTTTTACCCCAAAAAGGGCTGGATTTTTATCCTGCCCTTGATTTACCTGTATCCCGCATAGTATATTATATCAGAGATATAATATATACTTGGCGAAGTACTTCGTATCCTGCATGGTAGCCGCTTTGTCAAGTGGTGTTTTGGGGGCGGATTTTGTGTTAAAAAATTTAAAAATTTGGGGTGAGGGAGGGGGTTGTTTATGGAAAGGCGTATGGACAAGACGGTGGTGAAAATAATGAGAATGGGTTCGCCTGAGTTTGAGGAGAGCAATATGTTCATTGTTGACGGGACTCCGCAGGAATGCTGGGATATTACCAGAGAAACAAATATGCGGCTTATGCGTATCAGTGGCGGAGAAGTTGATTATGCCGGTCCGTTGAGGCGTGATATTGTAAAGAAATTTTATCGGGACGGTCGGGGCGAACTTATTGAAATTAACGTGGGGGTAGCATGAATGCTTTAGAAGAGATGATTCTGGAAGTTGATTACAAAGACATGATCGTCGCGTTTATTGATGAAGATGTGCGTTTCCTTTTGATTGGCGGGCGTGCTGTTGGGGCGTACGGGTATCCGCGTGCGACAAAGGATTTGGATTTGTGGGTTTGGGCAAATCCGGAAAATTCAGTCCGCGTGATAAAGGCTCTCGAAAAATTTGGAGCGCCGATGGACCATATCTCAGCAAAAGATTTTGCGAAAGAAGGCACAATCTTTCAAATAGGGGTTGCGCCGGTAAGGATCGACATTATAACAGCAACGGTTGGTGTTACATTTGAAGAAGCGCATTCGAATTTGGTAATTATGGAAATTGACGGGCTTAAAATCCCAGTTATCTCATTAACTGACTTGATTAAAAATAAAAAAGCGGCTGGGCGTCAGCGGGATTTAAACGATGTGCAACATTTGGAAAAGATTCTTGAAATAAAATCACGAAACATCAAACGGCGTTAACCCAATGATAAATTATTCACGAAAAATCGTATATGCCGGCGTTGTTACGGCGGTATTGTTTCTTTGTGGCGGGTTTTTGCCTGTGGCCGCGTCGCAGGTTTCCCCACGCCTGCCTGTCCCAATGAGCTGGTCGGGAACCGCGGAACTTGCTTCCGGCTCTCCGGAGGCCGCGCTGCGGGCTGTGATGAGGGATACGCTGGCGGCGGATACGCTCCTGCGTCATTTCAAACTTGGGGTGATAAACGCCCGGTTAGGCAACGCGGCGGCGGAAACGTCGCTCAACATCGTCGTTAGAAGCAGCCCGCTCCTCGCCCCTCTTGCCCAGGAGCAGCTTGGCGACATCGCGGTCGCGGGGGGCGACGGCCGCAAGGCCATGGCGGCTTACGCGTCTGCGTTGCGGGCCGCGGGGCTTCCGGCGAGGTACCGCCAGCAGATATTCGCGAAGGTCAGGGAGCTTGTTGACGGCGGGACGCCAATGGCTTCGGGGCAGGCATGGCTTGACGAGTACCGCAGATGGACGCGGCAGCAGCGCCTGTTCGACGCCGCGGGGCTTGAAGCGGTTTGCGATTCGCTCATCACCGCCGGACAGCTTGCCGAGGCGGACTCCATTATGGAGGAGCACCTGCCCAAACTCAACAGGCGCGAAGCGTGCGGGATTATCGACCGGATATTCAGCAACAGGTCGTCCGATCCAAAAATGACCACCAAGTTTATCTTCACCCTCGCGTCGCAGGCCAACGGCTGCCGCAACTTCCCGATGGCCGAGCGAATGCTCACGGCGGCGCAGGGGCGGCCGGATTTTTCAACCGCCGTCCCCGCGAAAAGCGCGCTTTTGCTATCGGCGCAAATCGCCTACGGCAGGCAGCAGTGGCAAAAGGCTATCGATTTGTATAAGCGGTACAACACAACGCACGGGCCGGAGTCCGAGGTATTAATGAATATAGCGCGGGCGTACCGCAGTCTGGGTAACAACGATCAGATGCAGCGCTGGTACGATCAGCACATCAGGCACTTCCCGGCGCACGCCCAGACGCAGGAAATTTTGTGGCTGCGGGCGTGGTTTCTCGAAGAAGGAGGGCAGTTGCCCGAGGCGACCGCCGCGTACAGGCGCATTTTCAACACGAGGGGCAGGCGGACGGAAGAGGCGCACCTCAGGCACGCGCTCTGCTATTACAGGCGGGGGATGTACGACAGCACGATCACGCACCTTGCCGCGTTTCAGAGGAGGCACCCGCAGTCAAATTATCTTTGGGCTGGGATGTTCTGGCAGGGCAAGAGCCACGCGGCTATGGGGAGGACGGAGGAGGCGCAGAGAATTTGGGCCAGTATCGGCCGGCTTGACCCCACCGACTACTACGCCCACCGCGCGAGGCAGCTCATGGGGGAGGCGGCCGTGGAAACGCCCCAAAACATCATCACTTCGCCGTTAGCCGCGCAGATGCCGGAGGCGCAGATGCGGACGTGGCTCAACTCGGTGTCGCCGTCGTCCAGAAGGGCGCTGACGTCCAAAGACACTACCGACCTACGGCGCGGCGCGGCGCTTCTGACTGTGGGGCTGGTGGAACCGGCCGACTTTTTTCTCAATAATTTCGAGACCAATTACAGCGCCAATCTACAATTACAGTATGATTTAGCAACCGCCTACGCCCTCGCCGGCAGCAATGCCCGCGCGTTCAGGGTAGCTCGCCGCTTCGCGTGGCGTATCCCCATGGAGCAAAGGGAAAGAATGCCGCTGCAAGTATTGACGATACTCTACCCGCCGTACTACGCGGCAAGCATAACCAGGCACGCCGAACGGTTTAACGTCGACCCGCTCTTAGTGAGCGCGGTTATGCGTCAGGAGAGTATCTTTGACGACAAAATCGTGTCGCCGGCGGGCGCCGTCGGCCTAATGCAGGTCATGCCCGCCACCGGCCAGGGCATAGCTAAGGAGCTAAATGAAGCTTACGCGGTCGATTCCCTGTATAACTATGATTACAACATAAGGTTCGGCACATATTACATACACAAACGTTTAGTCCAGTTTGACGGCGACCATATCCTCATGCTGTGCGCCTACAACGCCGGCGCTCACAACGCCGTCAAATGGCAAGACCGCCACAGGGGCGCCCCGCGCGATCTGTTTATAGAAGACATCGGCTTCTTCGAAACGCGCGGCTACGTAAAAAAGGTCATGGGTAACTACTGGACATACCAAATGCTCGCGAACACACCGGGGTACGACTACGAGGGCCTGCCCGCGACGGAACCGGGCCACGAATTTCCGTGGGTTAACGAGTGGTAAATGTTTTTTGATTTTTTTATTGAACCGCGCCTGTGGCATTATTTATATATACTATGATAAACATAATATCCGTAAAAACGTTAATCCGAATATAATTGATATTTTACGCCAAAAAAAGGAGGAAGTTTTATGCTGAAACTAAAAGTGACCATGAACGCGAAGCGCCTTGTCCCCGCGGCTGTTATGGCTGTTGGCTTCATCGCTTCCGCCGGCTATGCCCGGCAGCCCGACTCGGTGAGTTTTGAAAGGCCCAACGAGTACAAGATTATCGCGTCCAACTCGCCTGTCAGGGCCTTTGCCGTTTTGAATAACGTGCTTTGGTACGCTACCGAAGAGATTCTTATCAGCCAGCCGCTAAACACCAGAAACCACCAGCAGTTTCCGAGGATGGGCAACATCGGCTCCACCGGCATTACGAGCATGATGACCGACGCCGCGGGGCGGGTGTGGATTGGCGGCGCGGAGGGGGTCGCGATGCGGGCCGGCAATAATTTCACCTCCTACACCACGGAGAACGGACTCCCCGACAACAGTATCACCGCCCTGACCCGCGGCTCCGGCAACGAGGTGTGGGCCGGCACCAAGCAGGGCGCGGCGCGGTTCAGAGACGGCAACTGGACGGCGTTCACAACCGAACAGGGCCTCCCGTCAAATAACGTCACCGCGATGGCGACCGATTCAAGAGGCAGGATATACATCGGCACGGACAGAGGGATAGCGGTGTTCGACGGCACGAAGTTTGACGTCCACAACATGAGGAACGGAATGAGCTGGAATCAGGTGAGAGCCATCGGGATAGAGCCGAATACCGACGTCGTATGGGCGGCGGTGGGCGACAGGGACATAAACAGGTACGACGGCAGGGAGTGGAGGCAGTTCATGGAGATTCAGGCCGGTATAACCTCCATCATGAACGATACCCGCAGGACATACTTTGGCTCGGCCGACGGAATCCTGAGATTCAACGGAGAAGAGTGGGTCTCCGACCGCAACAGGCACGGGATACCGGTGGAGCAGGTGTTCAGCATGTACCGGGACTCAAAAGGCGACCTGTGGTTCGCGATGGAGAAGGGCGTTTTGTGCCTGTCCAACCCGTACAGGCGGTAAACGGGCGGGTTAAATTTTTGTGCGTTGATACCAATCCGCGGGCGGCGTTTTTGCCGCCCGTTTTTTTATCAATAAAATATTCATTTTCCCCTTGCCAATAAATTATATTTCATCTCTTGCTATACACGATATACCCCGGCTGGGACGGTATCCGCCCGTGCCGGATTTTACGATAATGACTATTTAAGGAACGGAGCGGCCGCTAGCGTGAAAGGCAGCCAAGTAACAATAAAAAACGTCGAAAAATATTTCGGCGATTTTCACGTGATAAAAAACGTGTCCCTTGAAATCAACAAGGGCGAGTTTTACTCCCTGCTCGGCCCATCAGGTTGCGGCAAGACCACGCTGTTGCGCATTATTGCCGGCTTTGAGGAACCTACGGCCGGCGCGGCGCTCCTCGACGGGCGCGACATGATACCCATCGCGGCCAACAGGCGGCCAGTCAACACCGTGTTCCAGACCTACGCCCTGTTCCCGCACATGACCGTGTTTGAAAACGTGGCGTTCCCGCTGCGTCTCAAAAAAACGCCGAACGGCGTCATCAGGGACAAAGTCCAGCGGTTTCTCGAATTAGTCAAATTGCCCAACGAGGGGAAGAAGCTCCCAGCCCAGTTGTCGGGCGGCCAGAAGCAGCGCGTGGCGATCGCCCGCGCGCTCATCAACGAGCCGAGCGTACTGCTGCTCGACGAACCGCTCTCCGCGCTCGACGCCAAGCTGCGCCAGCACATGCTCATTGAGCTTGATTCGATACACGACGCGATCGGCATTACGTTCATATACGTCACCCACGACCAGCAGGAGGCTTTGAGCGTTTCCGACCGCGTGGCGGTGATGAACGAGGGGGAGATCGTGCAGGTTGGCACGCCGTTTGAAATCTACGAAAGCCCGAGCACCCCTTTTGTCGCGCACTTCATCGGCGAGACAAACTATTTTGGCGGAAAAGTGACGGAAATACTTGAAGAAAACCGCGCCAGGGTTGAAATCCCTGATGTCGGGCCGATAATCGTCGACCGGGACAAGCCGATGTCCGTCGGCGACAGCGTAAAGGTGACTATCCGTCCGGAGAAAATCCGCATATCGACCGAAAGGCACAAGGCGCTCGACGACAGGTTTAACCAGCTTGAGGGCGAGGTCGACGAACTGATTTATTCCGGCTTCCAGAGCAAATTTTTTGTGAAGGTAAACGACCGCGTGGTATTCAGGGTGTTTAAGCAGCACGTGCGTTTTTTCACAGACGAAAAGGCGATTAACTGGAAAGACAAGGTGTATATCTGGTGGCATGACAACGACAGTTTCATCGTGGAAGTGGAGGAGCCGTGAGGAAAAATTTTGGCCCCCTCTACGTCACGCCGGTTACCCTTTGGCTGGCGCTGTTTTTTGTGATACCCATCAGCATAATCGCCTATTACAGTTTTTTGACGAGAGGTTTTAACGGCGGGGTCATACACAAATTTTCGCTTGACGCCTACGCGTCGCTCAACAACCCCACAGTTTTCAGGATAGCGCTAAACACGCTTTGGGTCGCGCTTACGTCAACCGTGGTAATGGTTACGCTCGCGATACCGGCGGCCTATTACATGGCGCGGAGCAAGTACAAAAATTTCTTTCTGCTGTTAGTGATAATTCCGTTCTGGACGAATTTTCTAATAAGAATATACGCGTGGATGGCAATTTTGGGGAATAACGGTATCCTCAATAACATATTGCTCTCGGCGGGGTTAACTACGGAGCATATACAGTTTTTGTACAACACCAACGCCATAGTCCTCGTTACAATTTACACATACCTGCCGTTCGCCATCCTCCCGCTCTATTCGACAATAGAGAAGTTCGATTTTTCGCTCGTTGAGGCGGCGCGGGATCTGGGCGCGACCAAGTTTATGGCGACAACGCGCATACTGCTCCCAAATATCAGGGGGGGGATAACCACGGCGGTGCTTTTCGTTTTCATCCCCGCGTTTGGCAACTACGCCATCCCGCAGATCATCGGCGGCACGCACTCCTACATGCTGGGCAACGTAATCGCCCGCGAGCTGACTGTCACGCGAAACTGGCCGCTCGCGGCGTCGATGTCGATGGCGCTGACCATGCTGACAACTTTGGGGGTGCTTATCTTTATGCGCCTGAACCGTTCGGCAGCGGAGACGTCCCGCGAGTCAAACCGCCCCAAAGCCTTTAAAGCGGGGGCGCGGATATGAAACGCAATAACAAAACCGGAAAATTTTCGCTTGGCATGTTCACGCTCGTCATGATATTTCTCTATATGCCGCTGATGATTCTCGTCGTCTACTCGTTCAACGAGAGCAGGATGATGAACTGGGGCGGTTTTTCCCTGCGCTGGTACGACGAACTTTTTTTCAAGTCGGGCAACCTGTGGCGCTCGTTCGGAAACAGCGCCCTTATAGCCGTCACGTCGGCCACCGTCAGCACAATTATTGGGACGCTGGGGGCAATCGGGCTGTACTGGTACAGATTCCGCTTTAAGAAGCTGATTAAAATCGCGGCGTTTATACCTATATTGATCCCCGAAATTATCATTGGCGTTTCCCTGTTGATTTTTTTCGCGGGGATAAAGCTGCAGCTCAGCCTGTTCACAATATTTCTGGCGCACACGACTTTTAACATCCCGTTTGTGCTTTTAGTGGTTATGGCGCGCCTCGAGGAATTTGATTTTACGATAATAGAGGCGGCGTACGATTTGGGCGCGAGGGAGCTTCAAACGCTGACGCGGGTGATACTGCCGGCGGCGCTTCCGGGAATTTTGTCGGGGTTTTTGATTGCGGTAACGCTGTCGCTTGAAGATTTTGTAATAACATTCTTTGTATCAGGGCCGGGGTCGTCCACGCTGCCGCTGCATATTTTTTCGATGATACGTTTCGGGGTGTCGCCGGTGGTCAACGCGCTCTCGGTAGTTGTTATCGCGGGGACGGTGGTATTGGCGCTGCTGTCGCGCAACGTCGTTAAATACATGTTCCAGAAATGACGAATACCCCCGCAGGGGCGGCAGCCTGCCGCTTGCATGGGCGAACAATAATGATTAACCGTATTATCAATAAAAAACCTGTCCTTGGGAGGGACTATGAAAAAAATTATTTGCATTGCCGCAATCGTCGTAATCGCTGTCGCCGCGCTTGCTGTCTTCAACTGCGGGCCGCAAAAACCCAGATTGTATATCTACAACTGGACCTACTACATCCCCGACGAAGTATTGGAAGATTTCCAAAAACGGTACGGGATTAAGGTCATCTACGATATGTACGCCTCAAACGAAGAGATGTACGCCAAACTGAAAGTCGGCGGCGGTTCCCGCTACGACCTTGTGTTCCCGTCGGGGGACTTTACATCCATAATGCGTAACGAAGGGATGTTGCAAGAGATCGACAAAAGCCGCATACCGAACTTCTCGAATATCGACCCGGAGATACTTCCGCGGCTCACATTCGACCCCGGTTCAAGGTTCAGCGTGCCGTACGCGATGGGGATGGCCGGCATAAGCGTCAATACGGCGCGCGTCCCTGAGTTTGAGAAGAGTTGGAGGATATTTGAAAACCCCGCCCTCAGAGGCCGCTTTACGCTGCTCGACGACATGCGGGAAGTATTGGGCGCAGCCCTGCGGACGCTCGGGTACTCACTCAATTCAAAAAATCCGGCGGAGCTTGAAGAGGCCAAGGCGGTGGTTTTGGAGTGGAAAAAGGGCGCCGTTAAGTTTGACGCCGAAGCGTTCGGCAAAGGTTTTGCCGCCGGCGAGTTTTGGGCTGTGCACGGGTACGCCGAAAACGTGTTTTTGGAAATTGACGACAATATGCGGGCAAACACAGTGTTTTTCGTCCCTAAGGAGGGCGGCCCCGTGTACATGGACAACATGGTAATTTTGAAAGACGCGAGAAATATTGACGCGGCGTACAAGTTCATAAACTACATCCACGAACCCGAAGTCTACGCGAAGATAATGGACTATTTTGAACTGCCGTCCGTAAACATCCCCGCCCGCGCACACATGACGGTCACGCCGCACTATCAGATTGAAGATATGGCGGACTCGGAGTTCAAGGAGGATTTGGGGGAACACTTGGAAATGTACAACCGGATTTGGCAGGAGATCCGCATAGGCCGGTAACATTTTATTTTGATGTCAGCCTGTTAACCCCGTCCCAATCGGCGCCGGGCGGATTGTCAATGTATCTCTTGCACATATCCTCAAACCGTTTCGACGGCGTCGGCTTCTCCGGCGCCGTTTTTTTATTAGGCTCCATCCCGCCGGATTCAACAAAGCAACTCAAAGCGTCGCCCCAATTTCGGTTGTAATAATGATCTATCCCCTCGTTGTAAATTTTTAACATGGCGGAGACCTCTTCCGTCAGTTCATTTTTTTGCCCCAAAAGTTCATAAATGGCGACCGGTTCAGATTTCCCGACGACGGTTATCACGTCGAGTTTGCGCGTTTCAAAACTATCCTTAATCATGTCGTATGTATAGCCGCTTATCATGGTAGACACTCCGTAATGCTTCGCCGCGCTTTCAAGCCTTGCCGCGAGGTTTACCGAGTCGCCCATCATTGTGTAGTTCATCCGCATTGCCGACCCCATGTTTCCGGTGGTAATCGCGCCGGTGTTGATTCCGATTCTCATCCTCATGCAATGGACGATCTCCGGCCATTTGTCCCCCTCGCCGCGCCATTTTCCGCGCAGTTCGCCAAGCTTGCGCTGCATGTCGAGCGCGGTGCGGCAGGCTTGGGCCGCGTGGTCGGGGGTGTACATCGGCGCGCCGTAAAACGCTATTATTGCGTCGCCCACGTATTTGTCAAGCGTGCCTCTGTGCGACAGCAGGATGTCGGTCATCGCGGTCAGGTATTCGTTCAAGAGTTCGACTAACTTGGTGGGCGAGCCTAATTTCTCGGAGAAAGTTGAAAAACCTTCAATATCGGTAAAAAACGCGGTGTGCGTCCCCTCGTCGCCCCCAAGTTTTGGTTTTTGCTTCTGCGTGTACATCATGTCGATGAGTTCGGGGGAGAGGTATTGCTTGAACGTGCTCTGTAAAAATTTTCTGTTTCTCTCCTCGGTAACGTAGCGGTAGACCATCACCGTTGTAAACGTCAGGGTGATGGCGATTATCGGGCGCACCATCTCTATCCAGATTAGCAACAGGTTGAAAACGCGAAAGGCGGCGACCGAGTAGGCAAAGATTAATCCGGCGGCGATTAGTATGCCCAAAAGCGGCTTGGTTAAAAAACCGACGAGGGCGGCGATAAAGCCGATAATAATCAGCAATAAAAGATGGTGCTGGTCGGCCAGGCGTCGCACATAGGTGTCGGTGAAAATAGAGTTGAGCAGCGACGCGTGAATCTCAACCGCGGGAAAATCCCTGTCGTGCGGGGCGGATTTTATATCAAACAGGGCGGGGGAGGCCGAGCCGACAATAAAAATTTTCCCCTCCATCATCTCATTCACGTTGTTTTCCATTATATCGTAAAAACTGAAATACGGAAACGGTTTTGTCCGCGGGCCGAAATACGTTATAATATGCCGGTTGCCGCGGCGCAGGGGGATTTTCGCCGGCCTGCCGAAATCGCGGCGGCCGCCGTGCGGGATATATTCCAGAATTTTAGGCCCGCCGCCAAGCAGTTCGTCGAGCGTAGCGCCGCGAAGCACGGGAAGCGCCGAAACCAAAACGCCGCCCTCCCGCCTGACCCAAAAATCAAATGTAAGCAGTTTTCTATTGCCGTCCTCCCCGAGTTCAAATTCCAACTCCTCCGGCGCGAGGGCCGCGAATGTTTTGATATCGAGCGCGGTCAGCCAGAAATTTTCGCTGCCGGAAAATATCTCCCAATCGGTTTCGGAATCGCGCAAAACCGTATAACCGCCGCCGAGCTCCTTCTCGTCGTCGATTCCCATATTGTCAAGTTCCCAGATATTGCCGCGCAAAAGCTGCATGGTGAGCTGGTGCGAAAGTTTGCCGGTCCGAGTTTCCAAAGCCGCTTGCCCGCCGCTATCACGGTAGATTGCGGTATAGGAAGAAACGTCAAACCGCTGCTCCTCTTCAAGTTCCGCGATGTTGCCGGCTGCGGCCATGAGCATTCTGAACTGCGCCTCGGTAAAATCGGGGTAGGAGAAACTCGGGCGCCCGACGGAATCCTTGAAAATCTTGAACGGTTTGCCGATGTCAATATATTGCCCCGGCCGGAAAACAATCTCGTCGTTCGGTGTGCCGAAAAGCGTGGCGGCGACCCGTATGCTGACAGGCAGGTACAGAGGCGAAAAATCACCGAAGCGGTAAAAAAGCGGCATGCTCCTCACAACGCCGTCGATCACATTCAAGTGCCCTATATCCCGCGCCGCCCGCGCGTTTTCGGGATATATGCCGTCGATAATGCTCTTCCTCTGCCTGATCCGCGCAAGCAGCGAATCGGGGAAAACAAGCGTCGACGCCGGGTTGAGGGAATTGTGCCAGTCCATGTCCATGCGGTGGGCAATCTGGGAAACGACGCCGCGGTAGTTTTCAACATCGTCGAGCGACACCCCAAGCGTCACCCGCCCGCTGCGGGCGATAGCCTCCTCAAACTGCACGTCATAATTGACCGCCAGAGCAAGCCGCTCATTGAGCGCGTCCGAATGGGCAAAAAGCACGGAGTCGCCGCTAATCGCGTCATTCAAAACCTGCGCGAAACGCCGATAGCGTATCTCATCCTCGCGGCCATAAAACAACACGTCAAAAACAATCGCCGCCGGAAAGCGCCGGGAAAGGGCGTCCACCATTCTGGCCTGATACCCGCGGTCCCAGCCCCAGTATGACCCTAACTTCTCCATACTGCGCTCGTCGATATCTACAATATATATCCCATAGTCGGGAAACTCCATGTCGCCCGTGCCCTGGTATCTGAGACGGTAGCGCCAGTCGTAGGTCACATTCTCAATACGGTTGACGAACCGCACGGAGACGCGGTCCAAAAGAAAAACCGCCCCCGTGCTGAACAGGAGGCTTAGGGTGAGGATGACGGAGAACTTTTTTAGCATTTTCATCAATACGAATATACATACTGACACGTGTATTTTCCAAATCAATCATATACCGCTGTGCGCGGAAATTATATTTATAATGGGTAGCCGGTAATCCGGCAGGGCTTGTGCGCAAGCGGTTTGACGATGAATTGATTGAGCTTTTGCTGGCGTTCAAGTGGTGGGATAGGAGCATTGACGAGATTCAGGAATTGATACCGCTGCTTTCGGATGGTGATTTGGAGCGGGGGATAGGGGGGCAGTCTCGAAAAATATTGATTTTTATTGGTGAATAGTTAGATGGCATAATGTATATTTTATAGTTGATTGATGTACAGTAAAGAAAAGTTTTATATATGCCCAAACTATTTGACCTGATACCCGACGACAAAAAAAAAGAACTTATCGCTGAAACCAGAAAGATGGACGGCGGGAAGAAAGGCGGGGCTGTACGCGGTAAAGAGGGCGGGCGGACGCATCAGAACGATAGAAAAAATATTCAGCCGGCGCCTGCAACGCCAACACCGTCATCACCATCATCACCATCACCGCCGCCCACAATAAAAATCCCGGACTTCGTAGCGATTGACGTGGAGACCACCGGGCTGGATTTTAAGAATGACCGCGTGATTGAGGTGGGGGCGATTCGGTTTGTTAACGGCAAGCCGGAGGCCGAGTTTTCCACTTTTATCAACGCGGGCGTCCCCATACCCGACCATATAACGCGGCTGACCAACATCACAAACGACGACATAAAATCCGCCCCGGGATTCGCGGATATCGCCGCGCGGCTTTTGGAATTTATCGGGACGCTGCCGGTCTGCGGGCATCAGACCGAGTTTGATTTGACGTTTATCAACGAGGAACTGAAACGCACCGCGTTTCCCAATATTTCGCCGCAGATTATAGACACCGCGCTGCTCTCCCGCGTGCTGCTTCAACACGCGGGGCGGTTTTCGCTCAAGCACGTGTGCGGCGTGCTGTCGGTGACGCTCGACAACGCGCACCGGGCATTGTATGACGCGAAAGCGTCGGGCGAGGCGGCGGTACTGCTTATACCGAGATTCTGCGAACAGCCGCTCGACATACGCCAGGCGCTCGCGGCTTTCGCGCCGGCGTCGCTGTTTAAGACGCTGGCGGTAAAAAGTTTGGGAGGGGCCCGCTACGGGGTCAATCTGAAAAGCGGCGCGCCGACCTCGGGACAGCCGCCAAAAATCGACACGCCGGAGCGGTTTGCCAAGATTGACGCCGCGCAGGTCGAAAAGATTTTTTCGGGCGGTGGAAATATCCGCGATGTTAACGCTAATTTCGAGCCGCGCCCGGCACAGAAACAGATGGCGCGCGGTGTTACGGACGCGCTCAACGACAGCGGGATACTCGTAGCCGAAGCCGGGACGGGCACAGGCAAATCGCTCGCCTACCTCGTGCCCGCGGCGCTGCACGCGCTCAAAAATAATTGCAGGGTGATAATATCAACCCATACGCGCAATCTGCAAGACCAGCTAATGTCAAACGATCTCCCCGCGGCCGCCGCGCTTTGCGGGGGGGAATTGCGCTATACAAAACTCAAGGGGAGAAACAACTATCTGTGCCGCAGCCGGTTCTACAAGCTGCTGCGGGGCGAAATGGGCAACCTCTCCCCGCGCGAACGCAACGCCGTACTGCCGCTTGTCGTATGGTCGCAGACCACAGAATCGGGCGATATCGAGGAGCAGACGTTTTTTAATCCCAAGTGGTTTTTCAAGACATGGAACATGATATCGGCCGACAGCCAGGACTGCGCAGGGCGGCGGTGCCCGTATCACAGCGGCTGCTTCCTGAACAGGGCGCGGCAGCTCGCGCAAACATCGCACATCGTGGTGATCAACCACGCGCTGTTCTACTCGGACGTGTGCTCGGAAAATTCGTTCCTCGGCGCGGTAGGCTCAATCATATTCGACGAAGCGCACCACCTCGAATCAAGCGGGCACCAGCACCTGCGCACCGAGCTTGACACAAACCGGACTACGGCGTTTGTAGACAAACTGCAAAACCTGATGCACTCCGCGTCAATATATAAGGATTTGCCCGATGCCGTCACGTTTGAAAAAGATATAAAAAACCATCTAAAACACATACGGAAACGCGCACAGGATTTGTTGAGCGAGCTTGACAGATGGGCATTGTCAGCCGACCCCGATTCCAAGGCCGACTACCAGATACCCGTAAACAAAGAATCGTTAGAACGTCTGTGCGAACCGGCAATTTTTGACATAGCCCTCAGCGACCTGCAAGACACTTTCCACCGTTTCAGGCAAATACTGTCAACCGTGGGCGACAAAAATAAGGTCGAAGAACTGCGTGAAGAGACGCAAGCGTGCGCCGAGCAAACGTCGCAGCTGCGGGCAGACCTGCAATACCTCACCGCCGCCAAAACGGAAGACCACGTTTTCTGGGTTGAGGGCAGCCGTGAGAAAAAATGGATAAAACTCTGCGGCGTTCCGCTCGACATCAGCGAACTGCTCGCCAAAATCTGGGAACGGTGCGCGGGCGGGGTGGTGTTCACGTCGGCGACATTAGCAACCCAAGGCTCAACCGATTATTTCAAACGCGCGGCAGGGTTAGAACCGTTTGCCGAAAGGACCGAATCCATCGTCCTGCCAAGCCCATACAGCGCGAACCAGACGCTCTTTGGCGCTTTTAGAGATTGCCCCGAACCGGATAACCCCGCGTTCGCGCAGTTCGCCGCCGACACGATCGCCGCCATACACTCGCGCCTCGGCAAAAACACCCTTGCCCTGTTCACGTCAAACGCCATGCTGAACAACGTCTACACGCTCCTGACATCGCGCCCCGACGTAGACAGAAACAACCTGCTCGCGCAGGGCCTCGGCGGCAACAGAAACTCGATGCTCGAACAGTTTAAGTCGCAAACCGGCATGATACTCCTGGGCACCGATTCCTTTTGGGAAGGGGTAGACGCGCCGGGCGAGGCGTGCGAGGCCGTCGTCATCCCGCGCCTCCCATTCCCCGTCCCCACCCACCCGCTCACGCAGGCGCTGGGCCAGCGGATGGAAGCGCTCTACGGAAGCTCGTTTTTCTCGTACTCCGTCCCCGAGGCGATAATAAAATTCCGCCAGGGCGCAGGGCGTCTAATCCGCTCCGCGACCGACAGGGGCGCGCTCATCGTGCTTGATAACCGTATCGTCACAAAAGGGTACGGTAAACAATTTTCGCGGTCAATCGACAGCCGGCTAAATGAGTTTGGAACTATCGACGGAATGATTGAAACGATGCGCGGATTTTTTGAATCGCCGCTTAACAAACCGGAAACAAATATTTCCGGCCCTGATATAAAATATGTACCGTTTGAAGAATCACCATAACCCATTGTATCCACGTGTAAATACGTTGACACACATCGTATACTCACAAAAAAAAGGATGAATTTATGCAGGGTATTATCATATATATACTGACAATGCTGCCCCTGTTTCTGACCGGCTGCGGCATCTACTCTTTCAGCGGCTCCACCCTCCCCTCCCACATCAAAACGGTGGAGATCCCGATATTCGTAAACAACACTCTCGAACCCGGGATAGAGGACGAAGTCACCGCCGAGCTTTCGAACGAACTTTTAAGAAGCCAGCTGCGCCCCGCGAACCGCGACGCCGACGCCACCATCAGCGGAACGATAACCCGCTACGCAAACCGCCCGCACACATTCGGCGCGGGAAGCGCGGACGTGCAGGTGGAGCAGTACATCGTGCAGATAACCGCGGAAGTTGAGTTTTTCGACAACAGGAGGGAGGAAGTGATTTTTAAGGGAACGGTATCGGGCGAAGGCGTGTATAATTTTCAAACGGAGGACGAGCAGGCGGGGCGGGAGAAAGCCGTTAAGAACCTGGTGGAGAAGGTGATACAGAATTCGGTTCAGATGTGGTAATTGGACTTTACCCCTTGCAAATATACACGAACAACAATAATGTAAATCGCAGTGCTTTCAATCAGCTCATCCGCAGGCTCTTCATCTCCTTGCTTGCCAGCCGCACGCCGCCGGCTTTTATACCCTTGACGAGGAAGTCTTTTACGTTAAAACTTTCTTCCAGCACTTTCAGGCGCGGCTTTGGTTTATACTCTATCGTCACCGCGGCTTCGGGGTCGGTTGTCAGTCTCAGCAGCGTGCAGTTTTCGGGTACCAGAGTATAGCCTTTGTTCAGGATAAATTGCTCGACCTTGAACCGCTTGATGTACGGAAACCGTGTTTGCTCGTCTCTGTAAATTGCGCTGAATACCAGGTCCTTATCGACAAGGCCGCAGTGCAGCATCCCCTTGTCGACGAACAATTTATCGGGGGCGTCTATCACCGAGTAGGCGCCGGTTTTTCTTATTACCAATATCCGGTCGTAGGGGGAAACGTCGAAGAGCGCGTTGCCGTTTACTTCGTGGCCGAGGTAGCCGGTATCCTTGTCATACCGCAATTTAAGATTCCGCTGCGCCGCCTCGCGCACGTCAACCTTTTTGAACGATATAAGCTCCGTGCGGCGCGGGTAGTGGGGGCGGTATTTTTCGATGATTTTTTCCAAAAAATCTATCGTGTAATCGATAATCGCGCCCAACGCTTTTTTTATCTCTTTTAACCGGTCCGCAATCTCTTTCATCTCTTTTTTCGCGCGGTTTATGTCATAGAGAGATATGCGCCTGATGGGGATTTTTAACAGCGTGTCGACATCATCTTTCGTCACTTCACGCTTGATCTGGGATTGAAACGGCTCTAAACCGTCGAGCACGGCCTGCACGACGGTTTCTACTGTTGTTTTTTCCTCAATCTTTTTGTAGACGCGGTTCTCGATAAAAATCTGTTCAAGCGTTTTCGCGTGGAGTTTATCTCTGAGTTTCTGTTCTTCAAGCTTGAGCTCCGCTTTGAGTATCTCCACGAGCCTGTCGGAATTGTGCTTGACGACCTGAGACGCCGTCATTACCACCGGCTTGTCGACGCCGTCCGCCGTTGTTATAACTGTCATGTGGACGGTTACCGACGATTCGCAATCCGTAAATGCGTAGAGCGCGTCCACGGTGTCCTGCGTGTGTATCCCGCGCGCGAGTTTTATTTCGATCTCCACATTCTCCGCCGTAAAGTCGTTGATGCTCGCGATTTTCAGTTTACCCCTGCGGGTCGCGGTCTCCATCGACGCGATGATCGATTCGGTGGTCGAGCCGAACGGCAGCTCACGGATGACGATGCGCTTGGGGTCGCTTGTGTCGAGCTTTGCCCGCAGAAGCACCTTGCCGTTGCCGTCGCCGTATTCGGAGATGTCGGCGAATCCGCCCGTTGGAAAATCGGGGTAGACGATAAATTTTTCACCGCGCAGGTAAGCGGTTTGCGCTTCTAATAACTCTATTAAATTGTGGGGCAGAATTTTTGTCGACATCCCCACGGCGATCCCCTCCGCGCCCAGCGCGAGGAGTACGGGGAGTTTTGCCGGCAGCGTGACGGGTTCCTGATTGCGGCCGTCGTAGGAGTCGACGAACTCCGTAATCTCCGGGTTGAACATCGTCTCCCGCGCGAGCGGCGACAGGCGGCACTCGATATAGCGCGCGGCGGCGGCGGGGTCGCCGGTAAAAATATTGCCGAAATTGCCCTGCTTGTCGATAAACAGGTCCTTGTTCGAGAGGTTGACAAGCGCGTCGCCTATCGACGCGTCGCCGTGCGGGTGGAACTTCATGCACTCGCCGACGATGTTGGCCACCTTGTGAAACTTGCCGTCGTCGGCCCTGAAAAGCGTGTGCATAATGCGGCGCTGCACGGGCTTGAGGCCGTCGTCGACATGCGGAATCGCCCTGTCCTTTATCACGTAGGACGCGTACTCTAAAAAATTTGTGTTGTATAACGATTGTATAAATGGCATTATATCAGATTCTCCATAATAAAATCACGCCGTTCGGGGGTATTTTTCCCCATGTAAAATTCCAGCGTCTCGGCGATGTTTTTTACCGACTTGACGCCCACATCAATAAGCCTGATGTCCTTGCCGATAAACTGCCCGAACTCTTTTGGCGAAATTTCGCCAAGCCCCTTGAAGCGCGTTATTTCCGGGTCGCGTATCTCCTTTACAGCCGCGTCTTTTTCCTTTTCGTTGTAGCAATAGCGCGTCACGCTCTTATTGCGCACGCGGAAGAGCGGCGTTTCCAAAATGTAAATGTGCCCGGCTATGACGAGTTCCTCAAAGTAGGTCAGAAAGAACGTTAGCAGCAGGTTTCTGATGTGAAACCCGTCCACGTCGGCGTCGGTCGCGATGACTACTCTGTTGTAGCGCAGGTTTTCCACATTGTCCTCAATGCCGAGCGCCATCATCATGTCGTGGAGTTCGTCGTTTTGGTATATCGCGGCTTTTGTCTTGCCGAAAACATTTTGCGGCTTGCCTTTGAGGGTGAAAATCGCCTGTGTATAAACGTCCCGGGCGGAGATGATCGAGCCGCCGGCCGACTGCCCCTCGGTGAGGAAAATCGTTGACTTGCCGCCGTCCTTGTCCCCGAAGTGATACTTGCAGTCTTTGAGATTCGGGATTTTTATCTCTATCCGCTTGGCGGCTTCCTTAGCTTCCTTTTTTACCTTGTTGAGCTCGGTGCGCAGTTTTTCGTTTTGTATGATTTTGCTTTCAAGCTGCCGCGCGGCATCTACGTTTTTGTGCAGGAAATCAACCACGCCGGACTTGACGTCGGAGATAATCCAGCCGCGTATCTCCGTATTCCCCAACTTGTTTTTCGTCTGCGATTCGAATATCGGGTTTTTGAGTTTGATGGCGATCGCCCCGACGATACCGTCGCGCACGTCGACGCCCGAGTAGTTTTTTTTGTAAAACTCGTTTACCCCTTTGAGTATCCCCTCCCTAAACGCGCTCAAATGCGTGCCGCCGTCGGAGGTGAACTGGCCGTTGACGAAAGAGTGGTACTTTTCCCCGTAAGCCTGCGTATGCGTAAACGCGAACTCAAGCTGCTTGCCGCGGTGGTACCCTATATTATAGACGGTCGAGCTGCCTACATCGTTTTGCAGCAGGTCGAGCAGCCCGTTCTTCGATTCAAATTTCTGCTTCCCGAAGAACAGCTTCAGCCCCGTGTTGAGATATGCGTAATTCCACAGGCGCTGTTCGATATATTCAAAGTTAAAGGAGTATTCCCCAAAAATTTCGGTATCGGGCAAAAATTCCACGTATGTGCCGTCCGGTTCGTTCGCGGCCTTGCCGCTTTTTTTCGCGACGAGTTTCCCCCGCTCAAACTTCGCCTCAAAATAATCGCCCTCCCTGTAAGACACCACGCGGAAACGGCTCGACAGCGCGTTCACCGCTTTCGTCCCCACGCCGTTGAGCCCCACGCTAAACTGAAAGACATCGTCGTTATACTTCGCGCCGGTGTTTATCGTCGACACGCAGTCGACCACCTTGCCTAACGGGATACCGCGCCCGTAGTCCCTCACCGACACGACACTATTCTCGACATTGACATCGATCTTCTTCCCAAACCCCATGATGAACTCGTCGATAGCGTTGTCGACCACCTCTTTGAGCAGCACGTAGATGCCGTCGTCGTGATTAGACCCGTCCCCTAACCGCCCAATATACATCCCGCTGCGCAGGCGTATATGCTCCAGCGAACTTAGGGTCTTGACCTTACTTTCATCATAAACCTGCGCACTTGTATTTTTATTCGAAACCAATATTGTTCTCCTTAATCATATGAATATAGTATATGGTGCCGACCGTTTTCAAGTGGTAAACAAAAATATCGCGCTGACAATAAAATTTGTATTGACAGAGCAGTTGCGCATATATTAGCTTGTATTCGGTGAGTAGTCGTTCCTTATCAACCCCATATTTACGTTGCAGTTTGGTATAAATAATTGATGTATAAATATTTTTAGAAAAAGTTTCAATAATTCTTTCTTGAGTTTTTCCATTATTAATCTCGTTTCTGCCTTTGCCGCCGCGGACGAAACAAGTCACGCTGTGTCGTGCCAGGTATATATGCCGGACATCATCGCAGTCATTTATACACAAACCACCCCGAAACTTCTTTCAGCGCCGACCCACGCGGCCTCATCCTCTCGTTTACCACCTCGTCGTCCACCGTTACCCAGAATGTGAATTTGGTTATGGACCTGTCGGTTGGGAGCATTATTTCGCCGTCGCTGTTGTTTATGCTCGGATACCTGCTGTGATGAACACCGGCGGCTTCCGCCGGATCAAGCTGGAGCTGCCAGGACATAAAATGTCTTTCTGTCACCGGATTCCCGTCCATTGTTATGCTTTGGTCGCGCCAGCTTGTATATGGGTGTAAAAAATAAGAATACCCGCTCTCTACATTTATCACAGAATTTCCTGAATTATCAAGCAAGATTACATCATGCAGCGAATCGCCCCTATACTTGTACACGGTAACGCTGTCGATTAGCGGATTGCGGTTTATCGGGACATCCGTGACGGTGATACGGCTGTTGTACCTGACCGAGTGATTGCTCCTTATCGTGTGCGGCAACTTTCCGGGCTCGCGTATCTTTGCACTTATGCGGATAGGGACGGTGAAGAACTGGAGCAGTTGCGGGAGGTGCGTGTCAATAATATCCCGCGGAATGCTTGGGTAGGCGTCGTTATTGCCGCAGAAAGATTCTAACACGTCGATCATCTCCCCTTTTGTAAGCGACGCGACTTCAGCGGGGATCATGCCGAGCATGCCTGACGGCAGCATATCAGTCCAAACCTCGGGGATAGACGCGCTGTTTCTCACAATGTCTTCGGGAATCTTGAACCTGAACGCGGCGGTTTGGGTGTTTGGGGAAAACGTGATGTCGCCCCTGCGGGCGATCGGTCTGAGGAGCTGGGAATCAACAACCGTTACCGAGCCGAAGAGGTCCTGTATCATGTTAAAGGACACCCACCATTCGAGCTGTTCGTCGAGGTCGATATTTTTCCCCGCAAAGACAGCCGTAAGCGTGACCGAGTCCCCTGGCGCGGCGTCCGCCGGCTGGTACACAAAGTTCAATACGCGAAATTCGGTATCGTCGACACGCTGGTAGGTCGTGGAGAACTGCTCGCATCCGGCGATGAAAAGAAGTATTGCCGCTGTGAGAGTAGTGGTTATTGCTGATAGAATACGTTTCATTGATATTAAACCTTCTGCCGACTTTTTCATGCTTTTAATCCTTTAAACTGTTTATTTTAATGGCTTTACCGTGATATATGCTTGTTTTTTCCTAAATCACAACATTATTCTAAAATAACAATTTTTTCCAACACTCTTTTTCCAATGGGATAGCCATATAAAATAAAATTTTCAGAAAAAGAGATATTTGTTATGTTTTCAATATTTTCATCGCTATATAAAATTAATGTTCTATCTTTAAAACTTACACTTTGTTTCTCTATATGAAATCCATCAAAACAATGTTTTGTAATATAAAAAACGCTTGTCTGCCGATTTAAAAATATATATTGATTGCAACCAGCGGCATTATTCCACAAAGAGATACAATCATAATCAAAAATATTATCTCTGTATCGGTACTCATAGTTAATTGAGCTACCGTCTACTGTATTAATTTCATATATCTTTTGTAAGGTGTCATTCATTCTATGATATAATATGTATATTTCCGAAGAATCTGTTTCTTGCATTGATACAAAAACAGAATCATTGCTTGTACTTGCCACAGATAATTGACATAAAACCAACAAAAAGAATTTAAAAAAAAGCTTCATCATATTATCTCCATTAATGTTTCCGTACCATCGGCGCTTACCCTTTTTACGCCTATATTTGTTTGAGCAACTATATAATTGCCATCAGCTCCTATTGTGTTACTTTGAGAGTAAAATTTAGTAGCAACAATAGAATTGGGGGTTATACGCCCTCCTAAACCTATTCCGGGAGAAAGTATAGTTCGACATTCAAAATGTAAATGTTGATCATTGCCTTTAAGATTGATTGCATTACCGCTTATTCCTGTTTTCCCAATTACATCACCTTTTTTAATTTTAGAATCAATAACTATGCCTGTAGCGATTTCAGACAAGTGGGCATAAAATGCGTAGTATGGAGAGTTATCTAGTTTTATTGCGATTTGTATACCGTAATCTCCTGCAGACGGATTTACAATCATTTCTACTTTACCATCAGATACCGCCTTTACCTCTGTTCCGGAAAGCGCATAATAATCAAATCCTTGATGATTTTTTGAATTATTGGTACGAACTTTGCCAAATAAGTTACTTGCCCTATTTCTCCTAATTTGCATCGTTTCTAGTGGGTCACAAAATCGGCTTCCAAGTGAGCCTTTCAATTCCCAAAAATAAATGGTACAATCTCTATCAATATAATTATGACCTCCAATCACGTTATTGCCTGTCCATAACGTTGCGTGATTTCCTTTATTTCCGATTATTATAAAAATACCTTTTTTGCCATGTATCCTGTGACTCCAAATAGGAGGACCTTTAATTGTGTAATCCGCTTCACCCCAAATTTCATCATTGGATAGCCACTGCCACAACTCTTTAACATCTGTTATAAATTTGCTTCTTGTCAAAAATCCAGTTTCTATTGTAGCAACCGCTCCTGGATTTCCTTCTCCGGCGTTAAGACTATCTCTCATCATTCTAGATGCTATTAAAGCAATAGAGACACGGGTAGCGCTGGCGTTTTCATCATTAAATTCACCTGTAGCTACACGATAAGTATAACCAAAAATAGATTTGAAAAGTTCTTGTGTATTTTGAGGATTTACTAATGCGCCTGCTAATGGTTTATCAGGTATCTCATTTCTAGAAAGTTTTTCCAATACATTAAAATAGGCTTGGTCATATCTCGCGGGATACCCATAGTATATACTTTCCCAACGAGGTCTTCTACATAAAACGCGAGCGAGAACTTTTTTGGTTTTAGGGTCTATGACTGATAAACGAAGTCCCATTTTGTTCCCTCTATTAAGTTAAAATATTGATAAATAAAATTTGCATTTTTAACTACAGTTTTACTATCGAAAAATGTTTATTGAGGGATTGGTTTTTTTCAAAATTCCACCCTCACCCCCACCGACACCATCGGTATCATGGAGATTTTTTGGCTTTCGGTATAGTTATAGTTGTAAAATACAAGTTCTGGGCTTTTGTATATCGGCCACAGCATGTTTTGCAGATCGACGTAGTAGGTTAGCATCCACTTGTCGTAGATTACCCTTTTGTCAACCCTGAAATCGAGTTGGAAAAATGGGTCTAAGCGCTCTGAATTTCTCTCGCCGTAGATTGGGTTGATGGTTTTATTGTTCACGTCCTCAACTGTTCCGATAATCGGCGAAGTTGGCTTGCCGCTTACGAAGCGCGTTCTTACTCCGGCGTCCCAGTTGTTCCTTAAGTTCCAACTGCCGAGTAACTGCAGATGGTGCGGTTCGTCACGGTTTGAAAGGATATACTTGCCGTCAACCTTGCTCCATGTTTGGCTTCTTGCCAAAGTGTAGGAAATCCATCCGAAAAATTTGTCCGACCGCGAGTGGCGCAGCATAAGTTCAAGCCCGTAGTTCCTGCCGCGGCCGTCGCTGAAATAGTTTTTTTGTATTTCGAGATTGGGGTCGTAGTCAATATTGCCGTTGTAGGAGCGCGGTATGTCCCACAGTTGGTTATAGTATGTTTGAACATCTAAACTCAAAAGATCGCTTATCTGCCATTCATGCCCGATTACATAATGTGTCGCCTTTGTGGCGGGCAGGGTCGGCTCGCCAATCAGTTCGTGTATTACCATCCCCATAGGTTCCGGCGTCTGGCTGTATGTGCCGACCGCGGCTTTTAGCGTGTGCTCGTCTGTCAACTGATAGCGCCCGCTGATACGGAAAGAGGGCTCGCCGGATAGGCCGCGGCGGTTGTCCATAAATCCATAATCCCAAAACGGCGGTACCACAGAACCATCGTAATCAAGCTCGACAAAATAATCGTAGCGCAGGCCGGGGACGAGGAGCAGCCTGTCTATCGGTTTCCATTCGACGTTTACATAACCGCCGACGGTTCCGAACAGCCAGTTGCTTATCGTATCTCTCACGATCATGTTTTGTCCGGTGATCGTCGCCAGTATTAAATTTTCATTTATAAGCCGCACGTCCGCGCCGATGTTGACGGTCATGTTTTCGCTTGCCGTGTACGACGCCTGATTGCGCAGGTGTCCGAACAGCGGCTTTTCCTCAAAATTCATCATGCCGAACATCTCTAATTGCATTCTGGCGTAGGTGCCGGAGAGGCGTAAGCTGTTTTTCCACCTGTCGTTCAGGCGGCTTTCGAGCCCGGCGGTCAGTGTGTGAAATTTGAGTACCGTGTTCATCTCGTCCATCGACCCGCCAATTTCGTTCGTACCGACATTTACCGCAGGGACAAAAATTCCCACGCTGTCGCGGCTGCCTATGAGCGAAACGAAAAGGCGGTGGTCTTTGTTGATATCTACATCGACCCTGAACAGATGGTCGCGGAAGAACGGCGCCATGGCGAACGCGGTGTTTTCAGGGGCGGCGTGCTTGAAGTAGAGTTTGAGCAGGTCGCCCGTAAAATCCCGCCTGACCGAGGCCATGAACGATACGTTTTCATTTATCGGGCCTTCGAGGAAAACCGCGCCATTGAGCATACTCATGTCGACGTGCCCCTGCAGCCTGTCGGTCTTGGGCCTGCGGCCTGTCATCTCAATCACCCCGCCCACCGCGCTGCCGTAGCGTACGGAAAAACCGCCGGGGAAAAAGTCAATGGCCTCAATCGCTTCCGACGGATAGATAGAGTTAAGGCCGCCCATGTGGTAGAGCGCGGGAACCCAGACGCCGTCTATAAAATAACTCGTAGCCCAATTCGGCGCTCCGCGCACCGCCACCGCCGTCCCGCCGAATGTCGGACGGGCGACGCCGGGCATGGCCTGAACGACGCGACCGATATCGCCGCCAAGCCCGGGGATTTTTTTTATTTCGGTAATGGTGATGCGGTGGCGGCTCACCTCCGTTTCCTCCGCCCGCCCGTAAACCACAAGCTCAAAGTCGGAGTAGTCGAGGCGCGGGACAAAACTTGTCATTTTCACCTCTTCAAACCTGTCTGTGTTGATCTCATATATAAACGATTCGTGTTCAGGCGAGAGTATCCTGACCTGTGCCGCGCCGGAGGGGAGCGAGTAAAATCTGAACGAACCCGTTTCGTCGGTAACGGTGATAAGCCGCGAGTCCTCCCAGTCCTGCCCGTCGATTTTGCCGATTTGTTCCATGTATAAATGGAATGGCATGGAGAGCGTTGTGTCGGTTGGCGTATCGTCAATAAATTGCAAAACGACAAGCGCCTCCGCCACCGGCCTGCGCGTCCCGCGCTCCAAAACCCTGCCGCTGAAATTAACATAAATATCGGGAATCGATACCGCGTCGCTAAGGCTGAACCGGTACTCATAATGCAGCATCACCGCGACGTTCTCGCCGTTGGCCCGCGCCGGTGAAAATCTGAATTGACGGACCGCCTCCATAGCGCTCGCGTCGAGGGCGGGGTGGAGGGGCTGGGCGATAGAAATACTGTCGACCGCGCCGTCCTCGTCAACTATAAGCAATAACAGGACAGCCCCCTCAACGCCTTCTCTGATGAGTTCCTCGGGGTATTGCGCCTCAACAAATTCGATGATTTCGGGTAACGCTTCGAGGACGTCGTCGACGTATTCTATTTCGTATTCTTCGAGAACGATAATTTCTTCGTCATCATCGACGGTAACAACTTCATCATCACTCTCAATAATCTCTTCCCCGTCCACCTCAACAACAACCATTTCGCCGTCAGTCGTTATTACCTCTTCCTCATCCTCCTCAACAATAACCATTTCACCGTCAATTACAATAATCTCTTCCTCGTCCTCCTCAACGACAACCATTTCGCCGTCAATCACAATGATCTCTTCATCAGCAACCGCCAACACGGGGCTTATGATAAGCAGGACGGTCAGAGCCGTGATAAAAAAAGCCGGTATATTGATTTTCATTTTCTGTTTACTCAACAATTTTCACATCCAATACAAAACATTTTAAGTCATTATAACATAATTTTATCAGACATACTTATTCCCGCTTGTGATGTTGCCTTCGACAAGCTCAGGCAACGGTTATATTATTCCCGAATCATCAGTTCCCGAATCCTTTTCGGGATATCGGTATTATCCATTTTTCCCCTGAACCGCTCGCTCCCCGCGCCTATCGCGAATACCGGAACGGCTCCGCCTGTGTGTGCGGCGGTGGTCCAGCTGAATCCCGACTGCCCGCTCAGTTCTCTGACTACCGGCAAAGCTTTTATCAGTTTTTCCTCGTCCGTATTAAGCGGCGTTCTTCCCGTTTGCGTGTGCATGACCTCGGGTGTGGGGTGGAGTTCGTAGGGGATGGTGTAGTACCCCAGCGCAAGCCCGCCGGTTTCGTGGTCGGCTGTCACCACAATCAGCGTTTCGTCGGGGTGCTTTTTGTAAAACTCTATGGCTAATTCTATCGCTTTTGAAAAATCAATTACTTCATATATCAGCGCGACCGCGTCGTTGTTGTGCGCCATCCAATCGATTTGACCGCCCTCAACCATAAAGAAAAAACCCGCCGAATCGGTGAGGCGGTCGATACCCGTTCTCGTAAAATCGGCGAGTGTCCATCCGTGGCCGTCTGTGTTTTTACGGTTAACCGCGATGACAAGCGCCGCGTTATCGTGTTCCTCTTCCTGCACCATCACCATTTTTGAGGAGGCGGGCGCCTGTTCCAGCTCTTCTGGCGTGCGGACGACGGCGTAGCCGGCTTGCTGGATTTGAGCGTATATGTTTTCCTCGCTTCCTTCCACCTCTTTTACCGGCTGCAAAAAGCCCGAGCCGGCGAAGAAATCAAAACCTGACGGCGCGAGTTGGGCGGCGATGTTGTAGTAGCTGCCACGACTTGTGTCACTCGCGAAAAAAGCCGCCGGGGTGGCGTGATCGATACTGACACTGGTGGCGATTCCGATCCTGTATCCCGCGTCTTGCAGGTCGTAAGCAATGCTTCTGAGCGTTTCGCCTTCGGGCGTTACGTTGAGCCTGTTATTATCAGTTTTCACGCCTGTAGAAAGCGCGGTGCCGGCCGCCGATGAACACGTTATATAGGAATTGGCCGAGTAAGTGGTCGCCATCCCCATGGTAGGAAATTCCGTAAACGAGAGGCTGACGTTTCCGATACTTCCTGTGGAAGCCGCCAGATACGCCTCCGCGGCCGCGATATGCGAAAAGCCCATCCCGTCGCCTATGAAGAGAAACACATATTTGGGCGCCGGTTCAACCGTTTCTGCAGCAACCGCCTCCTGTACGGCGGTATCTTGCGTAATCGTGTCCTGCGTAACCTCATACAACGCAATTGTATCCGGCGCAACCGCGTCCGACACGGCCATACGCTGCTTACCGGCGCAAGAAATCAAAGCCAAAGCGGCGGCGCAGAGGGCGGATGTAAAAAACCTTCCTGTAAATGTTCTGTTTTCACGCATAGTGCTTGCTCCTTTTGATATTTTGTTTTAGAATCTCATAAAATAATACATGGGGGTCTTGATAAGCAAGCATAATCGACCCGGGGAGAAAAACAACACCTGAAAACGTCATATCAACTCCGTCTGAACCGAGAGGAGAGGGCAAACGGAGCACAAGAAACGCGAGGTATCCTCCCCGATTTGACGCCTTGACGCCGGTTTACACAAAAGTTACGGATTCACGATTTCAAGATATTCTTTGGCGGTGAATATTTTAATGCCGTTGCACTCTTTAAGTACGAGCAGGTCTTTATCGCCGGTTATGATACAATTATCCGCGATTCCTCTTATCCGCCCGAACTTCTTTTATAGCTTCACTTATATCCTTTTCTGTAACTCCAGACGCGGTCAACTCACGCCCCCAGCTACGGATTTGCTCCCATGCTTTTCTGCGGATGTGTATCTCTGTAGCCTCGCCAACAAACTCCTCGCGGCTTAATTTCTCGCCGGCAAACCTATCTACATCTCGTAATAACGTATCACTCACCGTCAAAACCGCCATTTTGACCTCCTTTGAGGGAAAAATATGTTTACACAGAGTAATATAATACATGGGGGATAATAGGGGCAAATATTTTTCTAACACTTGATATAGACAAAGCCTTCTAAAAATTATTAATAAACCCCAACGAATACTGAAGATAGCGATACAATACCGGATTACCCGGCGTTGCGTCGTTTGTTACGTTGGTTGCGAATAGGAATAAGCCCACAAATATGCTCGCAGCAAGCAATGTATATGTAACTTCCAAACGCTTTCGGCTTTGATTATCGCAACATGTTTGACTATTGCACCAATAGTAAGCATATATTATTGACGGAAGAATGAGAAAGAATGCAAAGTCTATCGTGTACCTGCCGGACACTCCTACAAGCCACGAATTTAAAAATATCGTAATGGCGGTGATAATCAAAAATGTGGTTGACAGGTAAAATGTCCGCGGTTTGTTTTCTTTTTTGGTAAATAAACTTTTGAAATATAAAACCCAAAAGAACACTATCGGGAAATTTATTATCCCGACACCCTTGTCATAAAATCTTTTTACTCCCCACCTTGCAAAATTTCCCTCGGGGTGGCACTCAACAAACGGAAAAAGATGCGAATATCTGTTCAAGGAAAACAGGTAGGATACGGAATTAACGAATGTATTCAAAACTCTGTCTATCGGGTTTAACAGATTGTACCCGCCGGTATTAACGTTAGTCATGTTGTACTTAAACCCAAAATCGAGTATAGACCCGAAACGGATATAATTGTAATAGCACAGCGGGATAGCAACTATTATATATGGAATCATAACAACTACCGCAGCCTTAAACGACCTGTATCTCCACAAAACCACAGGAACAAGGATTGATATAAAAACCAGATTGGGGCGGCACCCGACCGCTAACGCGAAGCACAGGCAAGCAAAAAACAGCTTAAAGCTGTTTAGCCGCTCGCGGTCGACGGATTTAAGCAGTAGCAAAATTCCGGCAACAGTAAACATAAAACCGCCGGCTGAGACGATAGAATAAAACCGTGTAAATCTCAAAGGGGCGAATAGCGCGCTTGCAAAAAATAGTGTTAGAAAGCCGAGCAAATAAAATATGAATTTGGCGTCAGGCATATATTTTTTAACGCAATGCCGCCATAGTAACGCCATCAAAATTATGGAAATCGCGATAAATATGAATATCCCGGCGTAGTTTGGCAAATAATTTCCGGTGATTAGCTTGTACGGAGCAAAAAGAATTACCGCCGGGACGACGCCGAAATAAGAGTAAAACTTACCTTCATGGTAAGCCCAGTCGCCGTACCACCAATCGTCTGCCCTGAAATTGTTTTCTCCTAACCATTGAAGATCATAAGGACGCTCGGCGATTTGTAACATTTCGGGACGGCCGGCGTCAAGATACGTCCTGCCCGCAAGAAGCGCGTCGACTAAGAATATATTGTACTGCCAATCGCCTATATATTCTTCCCGCCAAAATTTTGAAGTTGAGGTAAAAGCGGTGATACCCGAAAAAAGAAGTATTAATATAACCGCAAACACGTAAATAAAATTCTGTTTTTTGTCTGACGGATTAAATTTATACTCAAATAACAGGTAGACAACCTTGGCACGTAATTTTTTGCGGGCGAACAAAATAATCGCGAAAAACAGGCAGGCGACGGCGAAAATTCTGAGGCCGCTAAAATAAAAAGGTATCTGTTTATTCACGGTAATCTGAGAAAATTCACCCGTAGCTCCCAATAGTTGAACCGACAGTTTAGAAACTTTTCCAAAATATTGAAGAGGGATATGATTATCATGCGGAAAACCCCTGTGTAAAACCTTTATAAATCCGCGGGTGTCAAATTCGTCGGTAGCCTTGATATAAAGTGCCAGAACATCATCGCTGCCGAAAATTGGTTTTATATGTAAAGAAGTGATTTTTCTGTTAAGATTTTCGAAAACTATCTCGTCGGTAGCCATCACGCTGTCTTTGTTGCCCCTGCTGTCTATGGTTTCCTTTGGCTTAAATACCCTTTTGGCTGAAACGGTGGGGTCGGTGGTGAATAAAATTGTGGAGTCTTGCGGGGAAACTTCCGTAGTGTGAAACTCCGCGCCGGCAAAATGTTTCAGATGGGACGGGTAATTGAAAACAGTAGCTTCTAAAACAAACGCGAATAACAGGGCAAGGCCGAAAGCCTTTATGAAATGCTTACCCTTAAAAGCATTTGGCGAAAATTTCCCAACCGCGAGGGCGGCGAGGGCGTAGAGGGCGAAAAAGGCCATAGTTGTAGTTGATAGAAAGTTGAAATGGTCTATGAAAGACGAAATTGTGGCACTACTCAAAGTGGTTGTCTCCGTGATTGATTCGATGGATTTACACTAAATCCAAATTTGCACAAAATAGATTTATTTTTCTCGTTGTAATATTCTTCTCTTTCTTTATTCCAACTAGAACAATCCATTAAAAGAACGCTTTTTGTTGTATAAACCTGCTTCGTCGTATCAAGATGGTATTCCACCGTAAACATTCCTATGCCAACGATTTTTTCATCTTTCGGCAATAATGGCTTTGTTACGCCACATGCTATTTCCAAAATTTCACTACATGCGCTACCGATTTCCTCTTCACTATGTGGTTTTTCTTCAAACTTCATTCTATATTGAAGAAAAACATAGCTTAAGCTTACATTAGTTCGAGGCGAGTTTAATGCTATTATTACGTGGTATTTTGTCGTATCATTTTGGAATTTTTCAATAGCACCGACCATCTTTTCTGATAATATTCTCCTGGCAACCCGTGGCTCGCTGGCCATTTCATAAATACCATTGTCTTTTGTGAAAAAATTTGCATTCCCTAATAATTCACCTTTTAACGCAGACGCGCAAAGTTCATTAATCAATTCGTCCCAAAAGTATGATATCTTGTTTTTTTCCTTTATTGCCTGATATTTGGATGATTTAACGAACTCATGCCACCATCCTTGTGCCACACAAAGCCCCGTATCGTTTTTCATATCAACGAAATGGGTATTATTCAAAAGATAATGTGCTAACAAATCCTCTTCTCCGCCGTAAATAAGGCATACTTTTTCACTTATAATTTTTTCTTTTTGCACAATATAGTTTTTAAAATCATGAAATGTGTCCAACTCCTTTAACATTATTTCTAAATTGTGTGAATCGAAAACATGAATGGGGTTTTCACTCGGTAATCTCACACAGAATGGTGGGGCTGATTTATCCGAAAATTTATCATCAACTAATTTATTGTAACTAATAGCTAAGCTTCCATAAATGTTTTCTTCAGAAAAATTAAGGCATGCATCTTCTACACCATGTGCTATAATAATTTTATGTATATTTATTTCATCTAAATCATATTTTATTGGTAACTCCTCACCCGAACGTAAGTATAACTTACCCCCATTCTTAATATAGCGTTCTGCCCCATAACATGCTCTTATTTGTTGTTCAATAACCTCTTTATGGAATCTATTCCATTCGACTTTAAGACCAAATTTAGAATTAGGGGTGAATTTTTTGTTTCTAACAAAAAAAATGAAAATATGGTTTTCAAATATAGCGACGTTATCACAAAATTCCGCATGAGTTTTACCCCCGGGTTTATTTTTATAAGGATTGGCATAATTCCATATTTTTAAAAAAGTCCTGTCACATAATTCTGACAATATATTTTCTGATTCATTGACTCCAGCTGATTTTTCTATTTTCATAGACATTTTTGGATGCTCCTTGTTTCTGTTGATGTTAAGTTTCGTTTAGTCTAACAGCGGAAGTTTTGCTTTCTACATATTAATGACCGATTCTGTCGAAGCTATATACCATCTTTCATTCACGGTTTCCATTGCCGCAGCTACCACATAACGGAAATCCCAATTATCCCCAATCCGCCCCAAAGTACCCCAACCGCCAAGAATGGCGGCTGGGGGCGGGATTAAACATACAACGATAGCGCTAATTACATGCCAAACTGAACACCTGCAGTCACACTAGTACTCCTCATATGAGTCGCCGTCACCGTAGTACTGCCAATTTCCATTTGTATATCCTTCGGAATCAAAATTTGGTTCGTCCTACCACCAGCCGCTGTGATTGTGAGCGGTACTGCGGCGTTAGTGAGGCCCGTAACACCCGTAGGCGTCCAAGTAACACCACCAGTACCAATCTGTCCCGTTTGTACGGCCGCACCCATAGCACTAGCAACAGCCCCAGCCGCATTCTCCACCGACGCCACTCTCGCGTCCTGGATATACCCATTATACAGCGGTATCGCCACCGCCGCCAAAATCAACACGATCACCGCCACGACAATTACTTCAACCAAGGTAAAACCTTTGTTGTTCCTGAGATACTTCTGCATACGG
>JAITFQ010000118.1 GCA_031281225.1 Chitinispirillales bacterium | reverse complement strand
GGGTGGGGGCGGGGGCGACGGGGGGGGAGGGGGGGGGGGGGGGGGGGGGGTGGGGGGGGGGGGGGGGGGGGGGTATTTGTCAAGTGACAAAAGTGCCGTTTTTGGGCTAAAAACGACGTTTTTAGGGCAAAAACCAGCGTTGCCGCAAGTGTGCAATATATAATTATGAATGATGTATTAGTCAACAAAAGCTGTTCCATGTTAATCTATCCCTAAGTATAAAGTTTACAATCCAATCTAAACAAAAATCATATCCCTGTCACAGCATTTTGTAATGTTGCCTTCGACAGGCTCAGGCAACGGTTAGAGCCTGTCGAGGCATACCGCCACGTTTCCGTCGTAACGTGCCACGGGGTAATTTCCAGCCCGTTACAGTTTTTGGATGTCGTCTAGTGTTAATCCGGTAATTTTGATTATGGTGTTTGCGTCTATGCCCTCGGCTTTCATCGCTTTGGCATTCTTTCTTCGTTCCTCTTCGATACCTTCTTGCCAGCCCTCCTGCCGGCCCTCCTGCTTCCATTCCTCCGCGGCACCGCTTCTTACCGCCCATCCGTCGATATACTTTCTGAACTTTTTTTCCGCTACTGTCATATTCTCCATCTCCTCCCAGATATTGTGATTTGCAAAATACAATGAACGCATAAACTCCCGTAACGGGGCGTCTTCACCCACAACTTCCGGCTTTCCAGCTAATTTAACACCATACTCCGCCGTCAAATCGTTGCGAATCGCCCCCACCCACTCCAAATCTTCGGCGGACAACTCACTACTCACCGCCAACTGCATAGCGGGGACGTAGGCCGAAAACTGCCCCTCTCCAACAATATAATATATTCCTCGCGCTTCCGATTCAATTATTTTATATCCTCTCTCTTTTTGCAATACCTTAAATCGGTTTGCTCAACCATTTTGATCAAAGAGGTAAGGTTTTGCGGCGTATGGCGGGCGGTATATATATATAGGAGATAGGAATTTCGGTGCGGCGGGCGTAGCCGTCGGCGGCGGTGATATATATAGACATTTTGTTCCACTCTTGGTGGAAAAGTTTTGAAAATCGTACCTTATACATCTTCAAGGCTTACCCCTATCTCGGCGGCTAAACCCTCAAGGTCGGTGTCTTCGATTTCACCGGTGGCGTAGTGTTGTTCGGTAATTTCGGCGATTTTCAACCACCGCTCAACTACCTCAGCGGGATACTCAACCTCCGGCAGGTCACTAAAATCATCAACAAAAATATCTGTTACATCTTTTTCTATGGTTGCCATAAAAAACTCCTTTGTTATTTCAATCCATATACAGAGAAAGCGCAATCAACCTTTTTTAAAATATACTATCGCGCAACCCAAAAACAAAGCGTTTTTTAGTGTAAAGATATTTTTTTATCAATATCCGGCAAAAAAACGACCGTAGCAATCACTGCCGAATTGACGTCCCCCAGCAAACCTTATCAATTACATCGGGTAAAAACTGCACAATCAGGCAATTTTTGCCCCATCACCTATAAAAAACCGCGAAATCCCCCGAAAAAACGCCTTTTACACCTATCCCAACCGTTTGGCACACTATTTGCGTATTATTGTTTTCGTAGTGCAAGGGATTGCAAAAAACAAAACAATAACATAAACCCCTTTAAGGGAGGAATTATGCGTATCAACAACAACCTTATGGCCATTAACACCCACAGGCAGATGGGTGTTACCAACATTGCTTCCGCCAAGTCTATGGAGAAGCTCTCGAGCGGTTTCCGTATCAACCGCGCAGGTGACGACGCCGCAGGGCTCGCCATCTCCGAGAAGATGCGGGGGCAGATTCGTGGGTTGGGCATGGCTTCAAGAAACGCGCAGGACACAATATCTCTGATACAGACCGCGGAAGGCGCGTTGGCTGAAACGCATGAGATACTGCAAAGGATGCGCGAACTCGCGGTGCAGTCGGCAAACGACACAAACACCGACGCCGACAGACGCGAACTACAAGCCGAAGTGAAGCAACTGCGCTCAGAAATTGACCGCATCGCGAACAGCACGGAGTTCAACACAAAGAAACTCCTCGAAGGCAGCGCCAAGGGCGTATCGGATGAAATAGCGGGATCGGCGCGGGTAAACAACAACTCCACGGTGACAATCGACTCCATTAAAATGAACGCGATGATGGAGAGCGTGGCCAACGACAAGAGCTGGGCGTTCGACGGCGCGTTCATGCTGATTAAAAGCAACCAAACGCACGATGCGAATGGAACGGCAGTTTATAACGCGAGCGACTTCAAACTCGTCGGGCCGGATGGGGTTGTATACGATTTCAGAACACTGGGTGCGAATACAAATATCAAGGCGAGCGAACTGGAAGCGGGAACCATTATCGCGGACGGCGGAGCGATAGAAAATATCCCAACCGCGGACAAACTTGACACTGTTTTTAAAAATGCAAACGTAACCATCGGCGCCGCGCTCAATGAAATTGATATCGGTACGATAGGCGAGAAATCCGTTTTGGCTTCGGGCTCTTCCTTCACGATAGCCGAGGGCGCAGAAATTTCATTTGGCGGTGATACCGGGGCTGATACTATGACCTATAACAGTGCAGGCGTGCTTGTGCTTACAACGACATCCGGCAAAGATATAGAGATCGATGTCGGCAAAAGCATCAGGCTCGACGACGGTACGATCCTCAGAAACAACGGCGGCGGTAATGTCTCTGTGGAATGCGGCAGCGTCACGCTTGGCAGCGATATGATAGTAGGCGATAATGTCATCAATTTCAAAATAGCCTCGCAGAGTATACTGGATACTGCAGGAACCGAAACCGCCAGAGATAACGTGAACATAGTGCTGGCCTCCAACTACTCGGTAGCAGCGGGCGTATTGGGTACCAACGTCACTATTGGTAACGGAATTAACCTTACCAGCAACAATAACACCAAGGATGCTAATGGCAACGGTGATATTGTAATCCTCGGCGAGGGCAGCGTTCTCGCGAGAGGCAGCACCGTAGAGATGTTGGATACTCCCACGGGCCAGGGCAAGGTTACCACTATCAAGGTAAATGTTTCCGGTAACGAAGTCAACATATCTTACGATATCGACAACGGCATCCTCTCCGTCGGTGGCTCGGTCGTAGCCCCCGGCAAGAGCATAACGCTTGAGGACGGCACCGTCTTGACCCACGCGTCTACACTTGACGACCCCAACGGGGCGACAGGCAAGTTCATAGTAGAAACAGGCCGCCTGATTTTGGCAGAAGACATCAGCGCGGATACGTTGGGCGCCACTCCGGCAACCAACAATAACGTTAAGAATTTCACCCTGACCAAAGACAGCACCCTCGCGTCGGGCACTATGGTGAACAGTATGCGTAACGGTACGCAGGTCGGCACCAATCTGATGGCCGGCACCGTCATCACAAACGCCGACAGGGTCTACCCCGGCAGCGTAACATTCGGCGAAGACGGCACCAACATTCAGTTCGGCGCAAACAGCGGCAACTCGCTCGAAGTGCGTTACCACGAAGCCCGCGTCGGCGAGAGCTTGACGTTCATATTCTCGCGCTACGAACCGGCCGCCAACAACCTCAGAGACTCAATCATGGCGCAGATCGGCGCGAACAGCGGCCAAACAGCGTTCATATCGATGGGCGACATGAGGGCAAGCGCGCTAAACGTAGCAAACGTAGACATCTCCACGAAGTTTGGCGCGGCGACCGCGATAGAGACGATCAACAACGCGCTGCAACGCGTATCGCACCAGCGCGGCCAGTTGGGCGCCATGCAGAACCGCCTTGAGCACACGGTCAAAAACCTCGACACGTCGGCGGAAAACCTGCAAGCAGCCGAAAGCCGGATCAGGGACGTAGACATGGCAAAGGAGATCATGGAACACACAAAAAACAGCATCCTGATGCAGTCCGCGCAAGCGATGCTGGCGCAGGCGAACCAGGCTCCGCAGAACGTATTGAGATTACTGCAATAGACATCCTAGTTTTAACCATACAATCACACCAACAGAGGCGGGTTCGGCACCCGCCTCTTTTTTTTGTTGCGCCGAGGGGGTGATATTATGTAATTTATAGTGCAGGGCAGTATCCTCAAACAAGGAGATATGAATGTTAGCCGTAAAAGATTTTGTTTCGGAAATCGAGGGCTTGTCCAATGAAAATTTGGAACTGTTGGAACAAATTGTATTTTTCATGAAATACCGTGACGCGATGACGCTTGACGATAATACTTATTTAGCGTCTATACCCGGAATGATGGAGAGTATAATGGAGGGGGCGGACGCACCCGAATCAGAATGTGTTCCAATGGAGGAGATCTGGCCGGATGTATAATGTTAAATTTACCAAACAGGCGGCCAAAGATGCCAAAAAAATAGGAATGGCCGGACTAAAATCAAAAGTGGAGGCGTTGATAGATATTATCAAAAACAACCCATATCAAAATCCGCCGCCGTATGAAAAATTATCCGGTCGCTCTTCGATGTATTCTAGAAGAATAAACGTACATCATAGATTGGTTTATAGAATCTTTGAAAATAACACATTGAGAATTATCAGAATGTGGACACACTACGAATAACTTAATAGAAAGGTCGGATAACCAAAAATGCCCACAAAACAAGACGCGCTTGACTATCATTCCAAAGACAGGCCGGGAAAAATTGAGGTCGTGTCAACGAAATCCTGCAAAACGCAGGCGGATTTGTCGCTGGTGTATACCCCCGGCGTGGCGGAGCCGTGCAGGGAAATCCATGCCGACGCGGACGCGGTCTATAAATACACCGCGCGGGGGAACCTGATAGCGGTTATCACAGACGGCACAGCCGTTTTGGGGCTTGGGGACATAGGCCCGCTCGCCAGCAAGCCGGTGATGGAGGGCAAGGGGATTCTCTTTAAGAGGTTTGCGGATATCGACGTTTTTGATATCGAGCTCGATGTAAAAAATCCCGACGAATTCATACGCATAGTCAAAGCCATGGAACCAACATTCGGCGGGATAAACCTTGAAGACATAAAAGCCCCCGAATGTTTTTACATCGAGGAAGAGCTCAAAAAGTTGATGAACATCCCCGTATTCCACGACGATCAGCACGGAACGGCGATCATCTCCGGCGCGGCGCTGATCAACGCGGCCAAGCTGCAGGACAAGCCGCTTGGCGAAATGAAAATTGTCTTCTCCGGCGCGGGCGCGGCGGCGATATCCTGCGCTTATCTATACGTCCGGCTCGGCGTGAAAATGGAAAACATCATCCTCGTTGACTCCAAAGGCGTCATCCATAAAGAACGCGTTGTGGGGATGAATCAATACAAAAAACCATTTGCCATCGACACCCACAAGCGTACTTTGGCCGAGGCGATAGAGGGGGCGGACGTGTTCGCTGGGTTGAGCACGGCGGGATTAGTGTCGGCCGAAATGGTAAAAAGCATGGCCGCCCGCCCGATAATATTCGCAATGGCAAACCCCGACCCCGAAATCGGCTACAACGAAGCGCGGGCGGTTAGAAGCGACCTCGTCATGGCGACAGGCAGAAGCGATTACCCCAACCAGGTGAACAACGTCCTCGGCTTCCCCTTTATTTTCAGAGGCGCACTCGACGTGAGGGCGTCGGCCATCAACGAAGAGATGAAAGTCGCGGCGACAAAAGCGCTCGCGGAATTGGCGATAAGAAACGGTGTCCCCCAATCGGTACTCGAAGCGTACGGTGTTGATTCATTGACATTCGGCCCCGAGTACATAATCCCGAAACCGATGGACCCGCGCGTCCTCGTGGAAGAAAGCGTAGCGGTTGCAAAAGCGGCGATTGATACCGGGGTTGCGCGGGATAAATCGTTTGATTTGTCGGCGTATAGAAACCGTTTGGAAAAGTTGGCGGATAAATTAACTGCGTAGGGGCACGAAAATAAAATATATGCAAAAAACGCGATGTGTTAGAGGGTATTTTTTTCACAGGATATTGACAAGCTCCGATACTTTATAGTAAATTAGTATGTTGAAGAAAGCATATATGAAAATCATCCAATACTCAGACATCGTTAGCGCCGTAAAAAAAATGTGCATCGACGCCGCGCACATACTGCCCGATGACGTTCTAACGCATATCAAAGCCGCCCGCGACGCCGAGACGTTTCCACGCGCACAATCAATCCTTGACCGGATAATTGAAAACGCGGGCATAGCCGCCGGCAAGCATATTCCCATTTGTCAAGACACCGGCGTCGCCGTGTTTTTTGTGAAAATCGGCGACAGGGTGAAAGTTGAGGGCGGACTAATCGGCGACGCGATAAACGAGGGGACGCGCTTGGGCTGTACCGACGGGTATCTGCGCGAATCGATTGTCTGCGACCCGATTTTTGACAGAAAAAACACAGGCGGAAATACTCCGGCTGTTATACATGTTGATTTAACAGGCGGCGATAATCTTGAAATAACCTTGCTCCCCAAAGGCGGCGGATGCGAGAACATGGGCGGGCTTGCGATGTTAAAACCGTCGGACGGTTTGCCGGGGGTGATGAAATTTGTAAAGGACACCGTTATCAATTCCGGCGGCAACCCGTGCCCGCCGGTGATGGTCGGCGTCGGCGTCGGCGGGACGGCGGACGCGGCGGGCGTCATTGCCAAAAAAGCGCTGCTGCGCCCGGCGGGCGTTCATCACGCCGACGAAAAATACGCGCGTCTTGAAGCGGATTTATTGACCGAAATAAACGCGAGCGGCGCAGGCCCGCAGGGATTAGGCGGGATGAGCACGGCGCTATGGGTATCGGTAGAATATTTGCCGTGCCACATCGCGTCGCTGCCGGTAGCGGTCAGCATTAATTGCCACGCGGCGCGGAGGGCGGCAATAATATTATGAGCGATATTATCATAACAACGCCCGTCGACAAAACCACGCTCCGTTCGCTGCGCGCCGGAGACGATGTTTTATTGACGGGGACAATCTACACCGCCCGCGACGCCGCGCATGAGCGATTTACCGCTCTCATCAACAACAATAAAAAACTCCCCATATCGCTCGAAAACCAAATCCTGTTCTACTGCGGCCCAACCCCGCCCCCGCCCAACCGCTGCATCGGCAGCGCCGGCCCAACCACAAGCTCGCGGATGGATAAATACACGCCAAACATCCTGCAAAAAACCGGCCTGGCCGCGATGATCGGTAAAGGGAACCGCAGCGACGACGTCATTGAGTCCATCAAGCAAAACGGAGCCGTATACTTCGCCGCGATCGGAGGAGCCGGTGCGCTATTATCGCAGTGCATAAAATCCGCAAAAACCGTTTGCTACGAGGATTTGGGGGCCGAGGCCGTGTACCAATTCGATGTGGAAAATTTCCCGCTGATTGTGGCGATTGACACATTGGGAGATAATTTGTATAATAAAAAAAGGAAATTAACCGATGATGTCCGATAATTAAGAAGTTATCATTTACAAGACCAATGACGCCAAGTCGAGCGTAACAATACAATTTATGCCAATGTTTCCAAAAACCCCGTCAGCGGCGACGACGCGCTTGCCGCGCCCTTTGATGTTCCCGCCATACCGGCCAGATACGCCGTCCGCCCCGCGCATACCGCGTATTTGAACGCTCTCGCCATGTTGATCGGGTCGTCGCTTGCCGCTATGGCAGTATTTAGCAGTATCGCCGCGGCGCCCATTTCCATCGCTTCCGCGGCGTGGGAGGGTTTGCCTATGCCAGCGTCTACGATTATCGGGCTGTCGATTTCATCAATCATTATCTGTATAAGCTCCGCGGTTTTCAGCCCCCTGTTACTGCCGATGGGCGCGCCTAAGGGCATAACCGCAGCCGCCCCGGCGTCGACTAACCTGCGCGCGGCGTATAGATCGGGGCACATATACGGTAACACGACAAAACCCTCTTTTGCCAGTATCTCCGTCGCCGCTATCGTTTCCTGATTGTCCGGCAAGAGGTACGTGCTGTCGCTGATCACCTCAATTTTTATCCAGTCCCCGCAGCCGATAGCCCGCGCGAGCCTTGCTATCCTCACCGCCTCGTCGGCGTTCCGCGCGCCGGAAGTGTTGGGCAGCAGAATTTTTCCTTCGGGGATGTGCGTCAATATGTTATCCTGCGGCCTGTCGAGGTCAACGCGGCGCAGCGCCACGGTGATGATGTCGCACTCAGCGGCTTCGAGCACATCGGGGATAATCCTGTCGTCGCGGTATTTCCCCGACCCGGTGATCAGCCGCGAGCGTATCGTTACGCCGCCAATTTTCAGAACATCGCCGCTCATCCGCATCCTCCCCCGCCGCCGTTTTTGCCCCTGTCGTGGCAGTAGACGCATTCGCCCGGCGGCACCGATTTTGTTATCCACGTGTTCCCGCCTATCACCGCGCCCCGGCCTATCACCGTGCTGCCGCCCAAAATTGTGGCGTTGGCGTAGATTATCACATTGTCTTCGATATCCGGGTGGCGCTTCTGCCCCGCCCTCGGCTTTCCGTCCCTGTCAAGCGGCGATTTCGCCCCGAGCGTCACCCCCTGATATATTTTGACGTTCGCGCCTATCCGGCAGGTCTCCCCTATCACCACCCCCGTCCCGTGGTCGATAAAAAACCGCGGCCCGATTTCGGCTCCGGGGTGGATGTCTATCCCGGTGCGCGAGTGCGCCCGCTCGGACAAAATCCGCGGAATTATCGGAACGCCGAGCGTGTAGAGGCGGTGGGCGATTCTGTGCGTCGCTATCGCTTCCACGCACGGGTAGCTAAGTATAATCTCGTCAAAAAATTTCGCCGCCGGATCGCCTTCGTGCGCCGCCTTGATGTCGTCGAGCAGTACCGCCCTAATCTCGGGCAGCGACTCTACAAGGTCGGCAAGCGCCTCTTCGGCCCTGGTTTCACAGTTGCAAATTGCGCAATCCTTATCCTTGCGGCACCGATAATTCAAGACATCGCGCAGATGTTTGCCCATACGGAAACTGATGTGGCGCAGTTTGTCGGCGATGAAGAAATTGACGTCGGCGCGGGCGACTTTCTCGCGGCTGTAGTAGCCGGGGAACAGGACGGCGAGGATGTCGTCGAGAATTTCGTATATCTCGTTCCGGCCCGCGAGGTCAAGCCCGTCGTCGGCGAACGCCTCGGGGCCGTTCATTATATCGTGTTCGAGGCGGTCGACGATTTTCGGCAGACGGTCGTTCATCCAGTTCGTCAGGTTCATATTAATACGACGTAGCCTCGTGCAGATATTTTATCCACTGCGTAAAGAACTCGGTGCGGTGCGCCCTCCACAGGTTCACCGGGTTGTCGAGGTCGACGTTTTTCGGCGGTTCGACATCGGTGCGCCCCTTGGCCACGTCGCGGTTATATTCCTCAATAAGGCGGCCGGGATCGTATTCGGGATGCCCCAAGTGGATTAAAAAACGCTTGTCCGCGCTTTCGAATATCACGTAGCCAACGTCTTTCGCGTGGGCAAGAAGCTGCACGTTCCCACTATCCCGCTCCCGTTCGAGCACGGCGTCGTCTATCCCCGAGTGGCGGCTTTGGGCGCACCAGAACCAATCGTCCATCTCGCCGGTTATGCGGTGCCCTCTGGCGAGGTTTACGGTTGGGAACACGCCGAAAACTTTTTTGTCGTAGACGGTTTTGTCCACCCCCAAAAATTTCGCGAGCGCAAGCCCGCCCCAGCATATACCGAGGGTAGAGGTGATGTTCTGCCGCGCGTACTTGAGGATACGCTTGATCTCCTCCCAGTACAAAACCTCCTCAAACGGTATCTCCTCAACCGGCGCCCCCGTCACGATCAGCCCGTCGAGCCGCGCACGCGACACGGCCTCCTCAAACGGGACGTAGAGCTTCTCCATGTGGGAGGAGTCGCTGCTCGCGTAACTGTGGGTTTTCAGGCGTATCCAGATCGGCTCGATTTGGAGTACAGACTTGCCTAACGGCTGCAAGAGGCTGTATTCGTAAGTCTCCGCCTTGGGCATGATGTTGAGTATGCCAACGCGCAACGCGCGTATATCCTCTTTCAGCGCCTCGTCCGTGGTGATGCAGTTCACCTGGCTCTCTTCAAGGGCGCTGATGCAGTGGTAGTCCTTGGGTACTACTATCGTCATATTTTTATCCTCTTTTGGAGGGGTACGGGTACACCGGGTATAATCGGTACAAGAAGATAAATATAATATATTTGACGGGGAGAGTGTGATTTTTTTTGTGAATTTATTGTTGAAACGAGCTAACGTACCTTTCCCACTCACGTGTTCGCCTTTGGTTTAGCTCTGTTGAACCTAAATTTCGCAATTGATACTTGTTACTAACCCGCAGTTTTGTGTCAACAAGCTCACAAATACCTGTCATTCTTCAATGGACTATGTTTTCAAGGTACCTGAATTATTAACGTACCTCCCTGTTGAACTGTGAAACCCGGGCCAATGTCAACTCTTTCGGTTGCACGTATATTTAATATTCCGGTGGGAGTTACTGTTGTGTTTTGGACGTTGATGGTGCCGCAAGAACTAATAGAAACACCTTGTGTCACGGTTTGATTGATAAAATTTACAGGATTATTACACGGTGGCAATAAACAACTTGCATTATTTACACTATTTCTGATAACATTTCCGGGTTGGAGACCAAATCCCAAGTTAAAATTTATAATATTTTGAAAATGACAATAGCTCATTATCGTACCACCCGATGGAATGCCGGGTAACGGACAATTTCCCTCAACAAATCTAGCGCAACCATCTATCGCAGTATTATTTCCATTCCACACACAGGCATGGGTGTGACGCGAACCAAATAAATGGCCGAGTTCGTGTATAACAATAAAAACCGACCAACTATAAACTGGAACTATTTCATACGTTGGATCCAACATCGCCACAGACAATTTTCCTGCGGTAGAAGGATTGCAAAGCCCAACAAAACCAGCAGCCATCCCTCCACCGATATTCCTGAATGTCAACAATATGCCTAAATCACCGATTATAGATGTTCTTGTATTTTGAAACTGAGTTAACAATGTTGATGTGCTTGTGCCTGTATATGGATCATTCGAAATCCAAATATACATACACGACATACTCGTCAAAATACTTTCATTTTGAAAAATAACAGCAACCTGATTAAACAAACTAGCCATAAATACTTCAACCGACGAAATGCTTCCTAGTGTCTGATAAACATTGTACTCGGTTTCAAGATAAAATCTGACGTCCTTATTTATCAAGCGAGATTGAATAGCGCCCGTCCTTTCGCTCAAAATATCACGCTGTTTAGACAAAATTTCCGGATCATATGAAAAAGAGAGATCATTTACTGTACTACAAATTATATCTGGTCTTTTTTTAATATTTCGCTCATTGTAAAAAAGATGTTTGCCAGACCTGTTATCTTTTACCAAGTTAAAATTACCCTCGTCGGTGCTAACGATTCCGATTATTTCATCTTCGTAAAGCGTAATTGCGACAAGACTGTTTTCTACGCCTCTCACCACCCCACGATAATGCCTAATCTCTCTGTTAGCTGAGCGTTTCGCCCCATCCGACGTCATTACCTCATAGCTATAAAAAGATTCTGGAACTTCTATTAATTCTAAAACCATGTTTTCAGTTCTTAAAGGCATAACTAAATTCATGGCTTTGCTTTCGCCACGTTTTACATTAGCGGAAATATCGTCAAAAAAGAAAACTTCGTTACGGTTTATAAAACTTCTCAATACAGACGTATCCGCACTTGTTTCTCTCAAAACACCATTTTCAAAATTGACATTTAATCTTTTGGCTTGTTGTACCTCAAAATACAACATATTCTCTTGTCCATATACCGAAAAAACGGCAAGATAAAATGTCACAAATAATATTAATAATTTTTTCATTGTACACCCTTTATTTTATTTTGATAAAGTTTTTTTTCCAACTATAATAATCACCTCCTGCTTGCACCCCGAACTCGGGCTCGACAATCACACCTCCGATCACCCTGTACCCGCCTATACTCATTGTTTCACCATCGAAAAAAACAAAATAACGTCCACCTTCTTTTAATGGAAACGGCCTATTAATCTCCAAATTATGTCCCGGCAGGCAGGTTGGACATACAACCATTTCTCGATATTCATAAAAATGTTCGCCTTCGTTGAAATCGTCAAATACGAATAAACCATCTGTTTCGCCGGAAACAATCAGTTTGCCATTTGCCTGAAATTCAAAAGTTATATTTTTTTTTGAATAATCAATTATTTCATGTGGCTGATAATTTTTGGCAATCGAAACTTCAACTAATTTCCAATTCGTGCCGATTAACGGGCATAATGAATCGGAATTGATTTTTGGGTTAGTACACACACCCAACCCTGTCCCATCACCACAGCCTATCATCGCGAACCATAGTAGCATTGTAATTATATACATTCCCCAAAAACATCTTTTCACAATCATAGACTCCATTAAAAAATTAAAAGATTCCGTCAATTTACTACATTTCACTTATCCCAAATTGTCCATTAGAAAAATAGGTTCTTTGTTATTCGCTTCCCTTTGTTTTTGATGTTGTTTTAGGCATCCGGGGTGTTAAAAACAACACCAAAGTCAATCATATACTACTCTGTCTAATGGACAATTTGGGATTATTAATGGACGACGGATTACATTGCGTAACCCGTCGCCTGCGATACAAAAAACTATTTTATTAAAGCTCGCTTGGTCAACTTCTGCACCGGCGACAGTTTTATCTGGCTATCGGCGCGGGGTTTGAGCAAGTCTAGACCGCCCACCGACATATAAATGACGCCGTCCATGGTCAGCAGACCGTCGGAAACACTATACGTATGGGTTGTGGCGGTGCCGCCAATGTCTATCAGGGTTATGGTGCTGCCGCTTGTGGACCATACGTATACTTGAATTTGCGGCGTCCCGCCACCGTCCATAGTCGTCACAATGCTCGTCGCGATCGCCGGCGTTTCATCATCCCCGGGCATGAACATCCACATAGTCACGGTGCCGGTAAAAATATCCGCAGCCATCCACATATCATACAGTTCGGGGTCGGTTTCGCCAAAAAGGTCGCTGATGTCGCCGGGTTTGTAGTCGGAGGTGGGCCAGGCTGTTTTTTGCAGTACGGCGGTGCCGAACTCACTATGGGTTACCGTCAAGGTATTGTTGCTGTTCGAAAAACGGTACGTCACAGTCAGCGTATCGCCGTCAACATCGGTAAGGAGCAGGGTATTATTGCTTCCCTCTTTCCAGGACCCCATAACCTCCATGGGAGACCATACACCAAAAACAGACACGGTCGCGGATACGTCGCCGCCGGTGCGGGGAATGCAGGCTACACGGACGGTAACGCTAATATCTTCCATTCCGGGGACATCCTCAACATCCAGCATTCCAATATCCGCGTCGCCCATCCAACCCAGCATCGCAAAAACCTCAATGCTAACATCGCCTACCCATGCGTACCCCTCATCAAGAACAATTGACCCGCCGCCACCAGGGCCTGTGGAGTTGTTTGAGCACCCGATTGCAAGGATAACCGCAAGCGATGACGCCGTGAAAGCGGCAAAAAATGTGCGCAATGCGCTTCTGTAAAACTGTTTTTTCATACGTCCTCCTCATTTTGGAATTTAGGTTTTGGTTTATTAAAATTAAAATGATAAACGACATATATATTTAGATACGACACATCTCGACCTGTTGAAACGGAGAAATGTTACAAAAAAAAACATGGACGACCGCAGACGGCCGCCCATATAATCCAAAAATTAAAAAACGCTAAACGACCGCGGGCACGATACAAACCTTCTTCCGATTCCCAACACCGCGCGAGAACTGGACGGTGCCGGATATTTTGGCGAAGAGGGTGTCGTCGGAGCCTCTGCCGACATTGAGGCCGGGGTGGACTACGGTGCCTTTTTGGCGGACTATTATGCTGCCGGCGGGGACTAACTGGCCGCCGAAGCATTTTACGCCGAGGCGTTTTGCGTTACTGTCACGTCCGTTGCGGCTACTACCGCCGCCTTTTTTGGTTGCCATAAAACATGCTCCCTGTATTAATGGTTACGTATGGTTCAAAGGTTACGCATTGATCGATACGATTTCGATGCGTGTGAATTTTTGACGGTGGCCGTTTTTGCGGCGGTAGTCCTTGCGGCGCTTTCTTTTGATGACAAGGATTTTCTTGTCGGCGCCGTGCTCAAGAATTTTTGCGCTGACCGTCGCGCCGGCTATCGTCGGAGCGCCTACGGTGATTTTGTCGCCGTCGGACGTCATAAGCACTTTTTCGATGGTGATATCGGTACCTGTGTCGGCGGATATCAACGGGACACGAATCTTCATGCCGGGGGTTACCTTGAACTGAACGCCGGCCTGCTCGATAATTGAATACATTGTCTTATTATCCTCCTGAAACTGAAAAAAATCTGTACAATTTATACAATATAATAAATGTTTTATGAAAAAGCAAATGTTTTTTTATGAAAATAAACTTTTTTTTAAAAAATCGAAATTGGCTGGAATATCAATAATCGCCAACCCCCGCTTTCTCAGCGACCGTCTTCTTCCTGTCAAGTTCCCGAGAAAGGCTCCCGTTGCGCGACAGGGCGACGGCTATTCGGCGGGTTTGCGGGAAGTGGGAGCAGATTATCATGGCGACGGCGGTCAGGGGAACACACATGAACATTCCGGGAATACCCCAGATCATGTTCCACAGGCCAAGCGAAAAAAGGATGACTAACGGGCTCAAATTCAGGCCGTCGCCCTGAAATTTCGGCTCAATTACGTTTCCGATTATCATTTGGAGGGCGCCGACGCCGAGCAACACTACGAAGAACGGGGCCAAGCTGTCGTACTGCATGAGCGCGAAAAATGTCGGGAGGGCGGTGGCTACTATTGAGCCGAATGTTGGGATATAGTTGAGCAAAAATACCAAAAACGCCCAAAAACTGGCGAAATTGAGCCCTACGCTCTTCATAACGGCATAGCTGAGCAGCGCGGTGACAACGCTGACGATGGTTTTGATTCCGATGTATGTGCGGACATCGGCGCTTACGCAGGCGAGTATCTCTTTCCACCCGTGATCGCCGGGGAAGAGGCTTTTCAGCTTGCCGCTAAAGCTCCCCTGCTCTAAAAAGAGAAAAATGAGATAAACCGCGACGATGGTGCCTTTGCTGAAAATATTTGTCACCTCGTTGACAACGACGCGCGTGATGGAGTTGGCATCAATGCCGGCCAGCAGCTTGGTTATGGTGAACGGCTCGCCCCAGGGGACAAGCGCAAGCAGGCGCAAGCTCATCTGTTCAAGGTTGTACTGGTAGACGGGAACAGCGGCCGCCACCCCGCTGATGTTGGTTACTATAATCCGCAGCGCGACATAGATCGCGCCGGTGATAGTAAACAGCGCGGCGCAAAACGCGAGCGAGCGCGGCAGTGAAACCTTGATCCACGGCAGCCGGGAGGCGAAAGCATCGGTGAGAATATTAACTAGATACCATATAAACACCGCCAAGACAAGCGGCATAAGGAGCGGCCTGCCGATGTACAGCACGCCGAAAAAGACGAGGCAGAAAACCATCCACACGGTGTATTTCTTCATCCGCTATCTAAAACCCCTCCCAGGCCTGAAACGCCGCACAGTTTAGCCCTCTCTCTCCTTGTCGAGCACCGCGTCCGAGAAATCTTCAAAGGCCTTGTACATGTAACCCTCAAAAATCATATCGAACTTGAGCGTTTCGAATATGTAGGATATGTATTCGTTATCGGCAATTATATAGATCGCCCCGCCCATTTTTGTAACTTTATTGAGGTTATAGACGAGCGCGCCTATACCCCCGCTGCACATAAAGGTAACCTCGTCGAGGTTGAATACTATATGGCAGTATTTTTCGTCAATCAGGCGCTGAACCTCCTTGTCGAGAAGCCGCGCGCTCTCCCAGTCGACACGGCCCAAGGGCTTGATTACCTTGAATTTGCCGATTTCGGTCACGGTGAAGTCCATAATCTCTCCTTTGTTAATAAAGTCGAATCAATATCAATTATACCTTATGATTATAATGTATTACAACACAAAAATATATTATCGCATAAAAAAAGTGTAAATATTTTATTGAATATTTTCGTATACAGGTGAAACGGTACGGGGGCGGACACAATCCATCCACGCCGAAGTTACAGAAAACATTGCGCCGCGGGAGTGTCATTGTATATATTTATCTTGGGTAGGAGTATCACCATGTTAACAAATATTCCGGTTCAAGGAGAGTCCGAATGAGTGTAGATATTTCTGAATTAAACGAAAAGGTTAAGGAAGAAAGCAGTTTTGTGTCGCTTTTGAAGACGGAGATGGCCAAGGTCATCGTGGGGCAGACAAAGATGGTCGACCGGTTGCTGATCGGCCTGCTGACCCGCGGCCACATCCTGCTTGAGGGCGTGCCCGGCCTCGCCAAGACGCTGGCGATATCCACGCTGGCCAAAGCGGTCGACACTGGCTTCAAGCGGATCCAGTTCACCCCCGACCTGCTGCCCGCCGACATCGTGGGGACGATGACCTACAATCAGAAGAGCGGTGAGTTCGTCGCCAAAAAAGGCCCTATCTTCTCCAATATAATACTCGCCGACGAAATCAACCGCGCCCCCGCCAAGGTGCAGAGCGCGCTGCTTGAGGCGATGCAGGAGTGCCAGGTCACCATAGGGGACGAGAGCTACCGCCTCGAAGAACCGTTCCTTGTACTCGCCACCCAAAACCCAATCGAGCAGGAAGGAACCTACCCCCTGCCCGAAGCGCAGGTCGACCGCTTCATGCTAAAACTCAAAATAACCTACCCCACCCGCGACGAAGAAAAGGAGATTTTGACCCGCATGTCAGCCGGCACAGTCCCCGAAGTCGCCCAGGTGATAAAAATCGACAAGCTGCTCTCCGCCCGCAAACTCGTCAATGAAATATACATGGACTCAAAGGTAGAGGACTACATCGTCAACCTGGTCTTCGCCACCAGAGAGCCCGAAACCGTCGGCCTCGCCGACATGAAAGAGCTGATATCCTACGGCGCCTCCCCCCGCGCCACCCTATTCCTAACCCGCGCCGCCCGCGCCCACGCATTCATCCGCGGCCGAGGCTATGTAACACCCGAAGACATAAAATCAGTAGGAATGGACATCCTAAGACACCGTGTAATAACCACCTACGAAGCCGAAGCCGAAAACATTACACCAGAACAAATAGTACAAAAAATATTCGATAGTGTAGAAGTACCATAAATTATGCCTTTGACTATTGATGCAGGTGTTTTAATGTTTTGATTTAGCCCCCTGTAAGGGGGTTGGGGGTGCTAATGTAACGGGGCGTTGCGGGGTGTCCCCGCTCTGGGGGTAGCGGAAGCCAACGGGCGTCTTTTTGCCCGTTGGCTGGAGCGTGGGGGATTTGTTCCCCCCTTATTTTGATTTTATGATTTTGATTTTATTATTTTATTATTTTGACTTTGATTTTTCAGGAAGCCCAAATGATCCCAAAAGAAGTATTGCAAAAAGTCCGCCAAATCGAAATCCGCACCCGCCGCATCGTCGACACCGTAATGTCCGGCGGCTACAACAGCGCGTTCCGCGGCCGCGGCATGGAATTTTCCGAGGTACGCTCGTACACCGACGGCGACGACATCCGCACAATCGACTGGAACGTCACCGCGCGAATGGGTTCGCCATACATAAAAAAATACATAGAAGAGCGCGAACTCACAGTAATGCTCGTAGTAGACGCGTCATCATCCGGCAATTTCGGGTCGGTCGACAAGTTCAAGGGGGAGATAGCCGTCGAACTCTGCTCGCTCCTCGCGTTCTCGGCGATACGGAACAACGACCGCGTCGGGCTGATAATTTTCACATCGGACGTAGAAGTGTTCATCCCCCCCCGCAAAGGGAAAAATCACGTCTTGCGTGTCATCCGGGAACTGCTCTACTTCCAGCCGAAGCACAAAGGCACGGACATCGGCAACGCGCTGAAATTTCTTAACCGCGTGCAAACCAAAACAAGCGTAGTGTTCCTCGTTTCAGACTTCATCTCCTCGAACTTTGAAACACCGCTGAGAGTTTCAGCAAAGCGCCACGACCTGGTAACGGTATCGATAACCGACCCGCGGGAAGAGGTACTGCCGCGCATAGGGCTTGTCGAATTGGAGGACGCGGAAACCGGGGAGACAATTCTATTTGACACGCGCAGTAAAAAGTCAATCGAGATTTACAAAAGGGAGAGGGCCGCCCGCAGGGCGCAGCTCGACGAACTCCTCCGGTCAACCGGGGTCGACGAGATCAAGATAACAACGGAAACAGGCTATGTCAAGCCGATAGTCAAATTTTTCCAGAAACGGGAGAGACTGCAGCGTTAGACGCTAAACGACAGAGCTTTTTTCTTTGACAATACAATAACAGACTTCAAAAACGACTACTCTTTCTTTGCGGAGAAAACAGGCCGCAACCTGCATATAAAAGACGGTATAGACATCCCGTGGTGGTTCAGCGAATACTTGCTCGTCGGCTGTCGGCCCGGCTATTAGTGTTCGTTACTCAGACGTCCTTGCCTTTCAACTGGTCAATTTCCCTGCGGACGATCTCCGCGCCGGAAAAATCTTCCGCTTGCACGAAGGCGATTTTTTTCGCGTAGAGTTCCAGCAATCTGTACTCCGCCACCTCCGGCGTTCCGTCTTTGGAGATAAGCGATATGATCGCTTCCACGTCGTCGTTAAAGCGGTAGCCCCTCATAAACGCGCGAAATTGCTTTTGGGCGGCAACGAAGCCGGAGGGGTCTACGCGTTGATACAGCATCGACGGGATGTATTCTTTGAGCAGTAGCTCTTCGGGGTTTATGGCCAGCGACGTGACCGTGTGGGTGGGGCCGGCAGGTTCGCCGCCGATCTCTATCTGGCTGATGAGCGATTCTATTTCGCAGTGCAGCGACCGCATTTGCTGCTCCCTGAAAAGCGCCTGGTAAATGATGGGCACGGCGTTGATGCCGAGCACGGCGTTGCCGATCCCCTTGTAGGAACCGGCGTAATACACATCGCCCGGCTGCGATAATATTTCCCGCTCGGAGTAGAACGGGACTACCTTGGCGGGGGTGGGGATGAATTCCTCGATATCCGCCATGTTTTCAAGCCTGTCGCGCAGTTTTTGCGGGTCAAGCGCCGCTTCGAGGCCGTCTAAACCCTCAATCATCTCCTGGAGTTCGTCGTCAACCCCGTCGCCGTCGAGCGAGATACCCATTTCGTTGCGCAGGAAATCGCGCAGGCTGGTCTGCTCCCTGTAGTTCCCCTGTACGGCGATCAGGCCGCCGTGCACCATAGAGGCTACGGGATGCTTCATGGTTATGAAATCCTCGGGCTCCATCTCAATTTTTGCGTAGACAGTCACCTGGCCGTCGAGACGTTCGGGGTCGCCTTTTTTCTTTTCCACATTTAATACTTTATCCACTATGCACCTCACTTTTTTCTTCCGAAGTTTTGTCGAGCGACAAGCGCGTCATCGCCCTGAACATGATAATTGTTGATATTATAATGAATACGTGCCAAGTCCATTCGGCGCTCACCCCAGACACGGCCACGAGCGCGCTTCCGAGCATGACGGGTGTTATCGCGTAACTGGCCAGGCGGGCGAAGCGGCCATAACCGCCCCTCCTGTCGATGGCAAATATATACGCGGCAAGCGACAGGAAAAACGCGCTGATCATCATCGTAAAAAAACCGAAAAACAGAGCGCCCATAAAAAACTGAAGCGCAAAGGATACGGCGTTCCGGTTCAAAACCCCCTGCACTGCCGAAGCGGTAAACTGAAAATTTTCGCTGCCGGTGATATTTTTGTAAGGTATTTCCATGCGCACCACCCGAAATTCAACGCTGGTTTCCCCAAGGAGGACATGGGGCGCGTCCGCGCCTTCGTACGCAACGGGCGGGGTTCTTGTGTCGACCACAAGAAAATTTTTCGGCGTCCGCTCAAAAAGGTGCGGGTACCCCATGAGCCGGCCCAAAAGCTCCGCCGGCATGACGCCGGACATATCATATGGCTGCTCAAGCTCCGTGACAAGCCGCCCGTCCACAATCTCCATGCCGCTGAACACCGCGCTGATCAGAGGCGCGACCCCGCGCTCGGAGTGCAGCAGGTAGTAGGTCTTGGAAACGCCTGTAACGAGCGCGGTAAGGACGAGCAGCTTGAGCATAAACATAACGACACGCCCGCGCGACCGCTTCACGGCCTCGCGGTAGAAACCGAGGTCAAATATGCTTTTGTGCAGATCGGAAAAAAAACTCACAGCCATTCCTTGACGAGAAATTTTACCGTGCGGTTGTTTTCCAAGAGCCGCTTGAACGCGACATCGTATACCGGATTTGCGATTATCATTAAATTCCGCCTTGTTTGTGATTAGGGGCAGCCCGTCATTCACAATATAATACATATCCGCACAAAAACCAAAAAAAGGGAAATGATTTACAGCCCTGCGCACGGCGCCTTTCATACCCGCGTTCCCTTGATAGCCGCCAACTTTTGCCTGAATAGAGGACAATCTGTAGATATATATGCCGTGTTGCGTCCTACAGTATCAACAACCGCGGGAAGGGGGGGTTGCCCGACATATACGCACTCACTCCTGAACGCAACGGACGGAGTAGGCTAGACTCACAGCAAACATAAACTCTCTAGCCATATTCGTGATGCCTGAGTTCATGCCCCAGGCTATTGTGGGTATACCACCACTCCACTGTCTACCACTACTCCACCATCTACCACGTCTGCCAATATCCGAAAAATTGGTACTTCGGATACCGCCGGGCATTGCCGAAAAACCAAACTCGTCCGTGCCGTCCCAATCCGGCGGAGTTGATTTAAGATTCGTACCGGCTACACCACCGCCGGTAGCGAGAATCAAATCGTCCAAATCCCGATCATCAGGCAAACGCCAGCCCGCAGGACAAGCGTTCAACGCGGCCTCCCTACTGTATAACCTGCCGTATTTTTTATTTACCAAAATATGGCTTGTAAGCCTTTGATTTTACGGGAGTTAGGTTTGGTAGGCTAAAAAATGTAATAGGTGTGTAATAAAGAATTGTTGGGGACAGCTCGTTTTTGGGGTCAAAATGGGTCGAAATCCCGGTCTCAGCCGAGCATTCAGAGCCTCTAGCCCCTCCTATAATATAGATTATTGGATACGCTATCCCCCAAATAAATCGCCACGCAAGCCCCAAACTACGCCTGTCAGGGACTATCCTACCCCTCCTTGGTCTCGGCCAAGAAACAGCTGCCACGGGGGCTGTGTGGCTACCTGTGAGTCGGTGTGGTGCCTCACATAATATGGGTAAGGATTCGGTGGGGTGGCGTTCGCTCGCCTCGTCTCCGCCGAAGCACCAAAGGACATCGAACAGACGCTTGGAGATGCCCCTAAGAAAGGTGGTCACAATTTGTGACCACCTCAAGAGCCTGAAACATGCTTTGCAGATATCCTCCACTCCTCTATCCTTGATTTTCCCAACGCCCTTAGTGTATCTTTATATTTTATGGGTGATGGCCTTGAATTTTTTGGAGGAGCATAAATGTCAGAACTGATTATATCAACCGCAACGGAGACAGAAAATCGAATCTTTACGATTCGTGGGTTGCAAGTCATGTTAGACAGGGATTTGGCAGAGCTGTACCAAGTTCCAGTTAAAGTTATGAATCAGGCGATTAAGAGAAATCTGGACAGGTTTCCGGAGAGGTTTCGTTTTCAACTAAGTCGAGCAGAAACCAACGAGGTGGTCACAAATTGTGACCGGCTCGTGAGCTTGAAATTTTCACCCACATTACCATACGCATTTACCGAATCCGGCGTTGCAATGCTGTCCTCTATTCTTCGCACCGATATCGCAGTAGCCGTAAGCATAAGAATCATGGACGCTTTCGTGGCCATGCGCAAACTGGTTTCGGCCAACACCGGCATCATCCAACGCCTTGAAACCGTAGAACAAAAACAAACAGAAACCGACAAAAAGATAGATAAAATATTTGACGCTTTGGAAAGCAAAGATGCCGTCCCGAAGCGTGGGGTGTTCTTTAACGGACAAGTATTCGACGCCTACGTTCTCGCAAATAAAATCATCAAATCCGCAAAACAGTCCATAATACTTATAGATAATTACATCGACGAATCCGTCTTGACGGTACTCGCCAAGAAATCAAAAAATGTAAAAGTCACGCTACTGACAAAAGACATATCAAAGCAGTTGGCTTTGGATATTGTAAAGTTTAACCAACAGTACCCGACGATAGACGCCAAAATATTCAACCTGAGCCACGACAGATTCCTGATTATTGACGACAAGGATGTTTATCACCTCGGCGCAAGCCTGAAAGACTTGGGCAAAAAATGGTTCGCTTTTTCGAAGATGGGGATGGATGGATTCGATTTGCTTGGTAAGACAAGAGGCATCCGCTAATAGAGCCACCACCCCGTCGTCCAACTACCCCCCAAACGCCACACTGGCCCCATATTCCGCATTACCCGGCCTTCCGGCCACAAAAACGCCTCGCAGACCCCGTATTCCGCTTGTAGGGGGGAGGTTCTTCATAAAATTGAACAGGATAGCCTCCGAATCCGTGGCTTTGCCAATACTTGACGACACCGAGGGTATGTGTATGAGTTAGGGGAGTACGGGGATCAAGAAGGGTATTAAGGAGGGCTCGAAGGGCGAAAATCGCCTAAATTGCCCTAAAAACACGTTTTAATTCCGCTAGAACATACGGTCGCTGACGGGGGAGAAACGGGAATTGGGTGGCGGATTCAAAATAAAATTAAAAAAATGTTGGTAAGGCATTGACACGGTATTTATCCATATATTAGTTATCATACATGCAGGGAATCACTTGCTATGGTACTTGCGCAAGCGTTTTTTGAATAGTTTTCTCTCTTCCATTGGGAAGCAAAAGATGCCTGTTTTGTACCACGACAGAATTTTAAGATGGGTGCTATTATAGTCTAAAAAAGCGTGGGTGACACCCACGGGGAGGGGGTATATCTAACTAACCTTACAAAACAACAAAAGTTGGAATTATGCCGATATTTAGTAGCTAAAAACAACCCTCCACCTAAATCTTTCGAGTCTTTGATTCTCGAAAAAGAAGGTACTTGGTGGGTCGCAAAAGTAAAGCCACATCAGGAAAAAGCATTTGCCTTTGATCTTTTAAAAAGGGGTGTAGACTACTGTCTTCCCTGCTATGAAAAGAAGGCATTGCGAAGCGATGGGAAGTTCAGAAAATCCATATTGGTTCTTTTCCCGTCGTATGTTCCCTTTATTAGTGAAAAACCGTATGACTTTCTGAAATTGGGGAGAATAGCAACCATTTTACCTATTAAAGCACAGGAAAGGTTTAAAAAAGAGTTGCACTATCTTTTTTTAGCAAATGCGTCCGGAACACCAATAGAACCCGTTCTAAAAACTGAACAATTCCTGCGGGGTGAACCAGTTGAAATCATCGCAGGCCCCCTTAGTGGTGCAACAGGGGTTGTAGTAGATATCAAAAATGACAAAAGGGCTGTCGTACTTTCGATTGATGGTCTTGGATGTGCGAAAATAATAATAAATGTTAGAGAGATCAAGCCCAAAAACCTACTATAAAATCAGATATTGTTTCAAATAATAAGAAATCAAATATATCACATTTGTCTCTTGCAACAAATAGGTTTTCTATTACGGGAAAAAACATGTTCCTGCAAAAAATCCTGAGCATAGGCCTATACCTCGTAGTGTCATTGCAAAATTGCACAGTACTAGTGATAACGCTATATTATGTGCCAAAAAAAGAATTGCAAGAGAACAGATAGCTTATTTTTTGGGAAATACTAGAACGAAACAATCCATTGCTTTTTTAAATACACAGCTTGTTTTGGAAAAGGATATTTGGGTTAGAAGAGCAATCTGCTTTGGCCTAGCTTTTAGTGCAGACAAGGAGTATTCAAATAAATACGTTGATACTTTGAGACAAGAGCGTAAAAATGGCTTGTGTACTTCCGAAAGCGATGTAAATATCGGATTCCAATTGTCGTTTTTTGGAGATCAACCATTCAATGTATTTGCTCCTGATGTAGATCAAAATTTATCACATTGTGAGAATACTATTGTAAAATGCTTATACCTTTTTCAAACGGAAGCAGATCGTTACGGATGGAAGCTTAATTTGTATACGTTAATTGATATATACCATAATCGAGCTGTCTCGCACAATAACTTTTCCTCTACATTAAGAAAACATCTGAGCCTTTTTAACGAGCTTATTAAAAAAATTGAAAATGATCCGGAATGCGCTTATTGGCCGGAAATACTTGAAGCAAAAATTATTGCAGAGGAAGTCGCTCGTAATTCTTGAGAACATAATGATTTATAGCCTCAATTATTGGTCGATTTTAGCATTTTAATTTTTATCAAAAACGTTCAGCATAATCTATGTTGTGACCTCGTGAGTGTGCTAAAGAATAACGTGAAATGACTTACTTGGTCACCAATAAGCACACGGAGGCTCACAATACCAACAGCTTCGCACGACATGTCCAAAAAGTTGGCAAAGTACTGTATCAACGATGAAATAAACTGCCTTGTTAAAACACAAGCCCCAGACGAATAAAAGGCCCGACGCCACGATTTATGATAGTTTCTCAATCTGTTCCGGACGCAGGTGTATAAAGTATTCCATACATATCTACACCAAAAGCGTAACTAAAGACCCTGTTGCCGCATTTTGTTTTAAGTATGCCGTCTTCACATCCTTGATTTGCTGGGTCATACTCCTCTCCGGCGCATTTATCGTACGCCCTGCCGTCAAAGCAGAATTGAGTTTCGTGATTAAGCGAGTTTCCGTCGCCGCAGTGTTCGGGGTTTTTTCGCACGCGGAAAAGGCAGCGGTAATGGCGCAAAGGCAGACGCCGAGTCTGCCTGAAACTTTTTTAAGATTTGCCATATTACATCCCGCTTCCTTCGCAGACTAATTTTTTAATATTGTTAATGCTTTTTTCATCCAAACCCTCCGTTTTCAACTCTTCGACAACGTTTTCTATAAACATAGGAATTTTTTTCAATGTGTCATTTACCTGTGTTTTGCGCCAAGTCGAGTATAAATTTTGAATATTATCCCCGGCTATCAGTGACATTTGTATTTTTTGTTGTAATGAAGAATGTGCTTCCTCTTGATATTTTTGATACAATGTTTCTACAGCAATAAAATCAATGTCCAAATTCCGGGCAAATTCAAAAGACGCTTCAATAAATTTGTTAATTGTATTATAGTATAACCTAACAAATTCTTCATCATTTAGTTCATTTGATTTATCCCATAAACTTATAAAACTTTCTGCACGGAGATCAGTATATACTCCCATGAACCCGATTGCCATACCTTTAAGAAAACCAATCAAAGCATCTTTAAGCCACTGATGAGGTGACACTATTTTTTTACATTTATTAAAGTTACTTGTTAATATTTGATACAATCGCAAAATTCCTTCGATGTCATTTTCTCTCGACACAATAATATCTGTTATAGATTTTGATAGTGTATCACAAAATAATTCACTTTGTTCTGGGGTATATGTATCTAGTAACTTTTCACTAACATTACGCAGTGGAACGCATAGTAGCTCAATTGTTGCACCGACAAAACCTCTCAAATCATTGTTTATATCCGAAAAATCTATTTCGTCCAACGATTGACCCCAAATATTAACCATTTTTTTTAATTCCAAATTCGTATCAATCTCATTAATTTTGTTTTTAAAGTCTACAATATATCTATGTATAGGATTTAAATATGGCATTGTGTGTATAATTTTACAATAAAAAAATGATAAATCTGAATTATCCTTTCTCATTTTTAAAATAGTTGGTATGCTGTTTTTGTGATTTGTTAATATGCTATTAAATCTTTCATTGTCGTTTTTAAGAGTGAGAATTTCGTTATTTAGCGCTTCAACCTCTTGATTAACGCTCCATTCCGAAGTTGCTCTTTTTTTTTGTGCTTCTTATCCAAAAAAACACTACCATTATTCCCAGCACGATAAGTATGAATGTTGTTATTAGTGTTGCGTTTCCCATACATTTCTCCTTTTTAATTGTTTTTTATGGTTATAAATTACTTATTTTTCTTTTATACCAATCCCCAAAAAATAACCGACAATACCGCACGGCCACTTACTCTTGGACACAACGAACAGAATACCACGTCCCGGTACTAACGTGAGAGAGTTGACTCGAATTTGTCTGTAAACGCCTGACGAAACCATCATTTTGCTCCCACCACCGGCCTTCGTTGCCGACTCCAGTGTCGTCATAGCCACCAGGCATCGCCGAAAATCCAAACTCATCCGTACCATTCCACTCCGGTGGACTCGATTTAAGATTCCTACCTGCCACAGCAGAACCGCCGGTAGCTGAAACCAAATCGGTCCAATCCGTAGCAGTAGGCAAATGCCATCCAACCGGACAAGCCCTCATTGCTGCATTCCGATTATATTGCCTGCCATATACGTTGCAATTGGACGCATTATTACCATAACACCGACTATTATCCGTTATATAATTAAGATTCTCTGCCATCCATCTTTTACCGCCTATAACCACAGTACGATAACTTTGACCATCTCCGGTTATTAAAGTACTTCCTGACATTGTAGCGCTTAGCCTGTAAGTGGCGGCAATCGTTGTGTGTGAACTCAAAGTAACAGTTGTGTTCGCATTATTCGCGTTGCCAAACGTCGCCGTACCGCTTGTCACCGTCCAGCCGGCAAAGACATAACCATTTGCCGCGATAGCGGATATACTGATTGGGGTATTCGCGTTGTGCCGCAAGCCACTTGCCGGAGTAATGGTACCGCCTGCCGATGGATTTTGGTTGACGGTAAGTACATACGTTTGCCAAAAGTTAGCGCTGATTGTCGCGTCTGAACTCAAAGTAACCGTCGTTATTGTATCGTTAGCGTTGGCGAATGTCGCCGTACCGCTCGTTACCGTCCAGTTGACAAAAACGTAACCTGACGATACGTTTGCCGAAATATTGACCGGCGTTCCAGCGTCGTGGCTCTGCCCGCTCGCGGGGGTAACTATACCGCCGGCCACAGGGTTCCGGTTAATCATGAGCGTGTGCTTTCGCAACTGGAATCTGGCGGTGATGGTGGCGTTTGAACTCAGCGTTACCATCGTGTTCGCGCTGTTTGCGTTAACAAACGTTGCGCTGCCGCTTATTACAGCCCAATTAACAAATTCGTAGTTGCCGTATGGCGTAGCCGTTATGTTAACAACCGAGCCGGAAGCGTAAATCAAGGGTTCTGCATATACCATATTATTGACAAGTACAGTACCGTCGTCCGTCGGTATCCAGTTGACGGTAAGCGTGCATACCTGTCCGAAATTGGCCCTTATTGTCGCGTTGGAACCCAAGGTAACCGTTGTGGCCGCGTCACTCGCGTTGGCGAACGTTGCCGTACCCATCAATACCGTCCAATTGACAAACATATAACCGCTCGCGGCGGCGGCCCTTATGTCGACCCCCTCTCCTTGACTGTGAGACGTGGTACCGGTTGACAGCGTGTTATTAACAAACACCGTACCGCCGTCGGACGGGCTGCGGTTGACCGTAAGCGTATTGATCGGTTGGAAATTCGCGGCAATTTCCGCGTTTGAGTTCAGGGTAATCGTTGTAACCGTGTCGTTTGGGTTGGCTAATGCCGCGCTGCCGCTCACCACCATCCAGTTGACAAACCCATAGCTGCTTGCGGCGGAAGCCCTTATATTTACCACCGCGCCAGAATCGTGCGTCGTAGAAGACGAAGAAGACGAAGATGTTGTTTGTATGTTATCAATAAATACTGTACCGGCCATTGGGTTACGGATAACCGTGAGCGTATATATAGGCAGCGGGACCGCACGCTTTTCAAAGTTGGCTGTCAGCGCCTGATTGCGATCCATTGTTATAGCCACGCTTTGCGCCGCGGCTGACGACGCGCCTGACCATCCGGTGAATGTGTAGCCGCTCGCGGGCATTGCGGTCACGGTAACGAACGTACCCGCGTCGTAAACCGGTCTGTCGGGGTCGTGGGTTATGCAGCCGCCGTCCTCCGGGACTGAGGTCGTAGTAAGGGTATAGGTGGCGCAGAATGTGCCAGGCGGGACAAGGCTGCCGTCCCCGCACCTGTTGTGGACGACGTCGTCGATACAGCTTTGGCTAACCGGGTCAAAGTAGGCGTTGCCGCATTTTGTTTTCAGTATGCCGTTTTCACATCCTTGGTTTACGGGGTCGTACTCAATGCCGCCGCATTTTTGGTAAATGCTGCCGCCTGAGCAAAATTCTGCCGCTGGATTGTAGAAATTAACGTCGCACCTTATGTGCAAAGCGCTGTTTTCACATCTTTGATTTGCGGGGTCGTACTCCTCTCCGGCACATTTATCGTACGTCCGGCCATTAAAGCAGAATTGGGTTTCGAGATTGAGCGCGTTCCCATCGCTGCAGTATTCTGGGATTTTTTCACACGCAAAAAAAACTGCCGCAATAACGCAGAGGCAGACGCCAAACCTTCCTGAAAACTTCTTAAATCCTGTCATGTTATACCCCGTCTCCGTTTTAAAAAAGAATATGAAAAAATATCGCACACCGCTCCACTATCTGACACAACGCACCGAATATTCGAAACGTTTAAGGGCGTCAATTTCGATTAGAAAGCTAGTGTTCGAGCTCATAGACGAATACCAGCTCCTATCGTCGTCGTACTCATCGGCAGTCCACCAAGTGGCTCGTATGCCTATTTCACCACAGATGATGCCGCTGGAAAGGCAGTGGCCGCCGGGCATTGCCGAAAAACCAAATTCATCCGTACCGACAACACAGCCGTTAGGGTTATTACACTCCCAGCCCGTCGTTGTTCTGAGTTTGGTGCCGGCATTAAACCCAAGCCGGCCATCCACGGCCGAAATCAAATAGTCCCAGTCATGACGGGTAGGCAAACGCCAACTGGGAGGGCAGGCGGTCATCGCCGCGTCCCAAGTGTACAGCCTACCATATATCGCGCAATAAGAAATATTATTCGCATAACACAGGCTGCCGCTTGTCGTATAATTAAGATTTTCGGCCATCCATGTCAAATTACCGATTTTTACCGTACGATACCTCTTACCGTCTCTCCCGTCAACAAGCGTATCGCCCAAAAGCGGAGGTGCGGCCAGCGCGAAGTTAGCGGTGAGCGTCGTGTTTGAATTTAAGATGAGCGTCGTCGTAGTGTCGTTCGCGTTAGCCAGTATTGCCGTGCCGCTCGTAAGCGCCCAGCTAACAAAAGTATAGCCGCCAGCGGCGGAAGCTCTTATATTGATTACCGCGCCGGAGTCGTGAGTTGTGGCGAATGTTGACTGCACGTTATTGACAAACGCCGTGCCGCCGTCCGTTGGATTTCGGTTAACCGCAAAAAGTGTGTACACGGGAAGCGGGGTTGCCCGCCTTTCAAAATTAGCTGTCAACACCTGATCGCGGTCCATTATGATTGCTATGCTTGGCATCGTGCTGGTTGACACGCCTGACCATCCGGTAAACATATAGCCGCTTGCGGCTGTTGCTGTCACAGTCACCGACGTACCGGCATTATAAATCAACCCGTGTGGGTCGCGGTTTATGCTGCCGCCGTCTCCCGGAACCGCGTTTGCCGTAAGGGTGTATGTAGCGCAAAGCGTACCCGGCGGGACAAAGGTGCCGTCCCCACATCTGCTGTGGACAACATTGCCGACACATCTTTCGTTGATTGGGTCAAAATAGGCGTCACCGCATTTTGTCTTCACTATGTTTCCTTCACATCTTTGATTTATCGGGTCGTACTCATTGCCGCCGCATTTGTCGTATGTTCTGTCGTTAAAACAGAATTGAGTTTCGTGATTGAGCGAGTTCCCGTCGCCGCAGTGTTCGGGGATTTTTTCACACGCGAAAAAAATGGCGGTAATGACGCAAAGCCAACCACTGAGTTTGCATGATTTTTTTTTGAAGTTTACCATACTACACCCTGCCTTTTTTTAAATTATGAAATATTATACCAAAATAGTGTCTTCGACAAACCGTTGTCTGAGCTTGTCGAAGACAACACTATACTGTGCGCCGCCTAATCTCTAACACAACGCAACGAAAACACACCCCTCTTATCATAGAAGCTATTGTTCAAGTTAGTGCTAGTTAAATTTATAGTCCGTAATCGCGCGATAGTTTCGGTATTAGTCTCCGTAGCGCTCCACCAAGAACCGTCATAGCCGACATAGCCAAAACCGCCAAGGAAGCCGAAACCACCTGCTATTGCCGAAAAACCGAAATCATCGGTACCGGGGATAAATTCATGGCCGTCATCAACCCAACCAATAGCAGACCTTAATTTTGTTCCGCTGTTATTGCCAACAAAACTTGTTAATATTGCCCATTCCCGCTCACTTGGAACATGCCAACCGTCTGGACAAATTCCTTGGACACCGCTTGGGGTCAATGAAGAACTGGACTCGCCGTTCATAACCGTGGGCCACTCATAGAGACGGCCATAAAAGGCGCAGTTGTTGGGGTTATCACGGTAACATACGCCAAGATTACCGTCGTCGCCCGCCCAATTCAAATTCTGCGCCATCCATGTTTGGTCGCCGATTTTTACGGTGCGATAAGTTTTACCATCCCTCGAATCGGTAAAGAAATCGTAGTTTATGTTCGGATTGAAATGGTCGCCTTCATCACCGCTACAACTAAAAACCGCGCTAATCATCCAGTTACCTTGTATAGTAATTGATACTGGATTAGCCGTACTCGATAAACTCGATAAATCTCCGCGCCATCCGGCGAATGTGCAACCTTGATCAGGCGTAGCTGAAATACGGACGACATCCTGTCTATTGTGTGTCATTATGCCGCTGGGGTCTGTGCTACCGCCTGAGCCGGCGGTAACCGTAAACGTGGAAATTTCGTGAAAGTTAGCGGTCATGCTAACGTTGCCGCTCATGTTAAATGTTACCGACGCGTCTGTGGAATTTATTCCTGTCGGCAGCGCCGCCCCCGTCCATTGCGTAAACGCGTATCCTGAATTTGGCGTGGCCGTCACGGTAACCTGCGCTCCGGCGTAGTGGGTTGATGTTCCCAACGGCGACACCGTGCCGCCGTTTCCGGAGTCGACTGTCAGCAAGTATGTAAGTATCTCGAAGTTGGCAGTCAGCATTTGATTTTGATTCATTGTGATTACCACGTTTGGCGTCGTACTGGTCAACGCGCCCGACCATCCAACGAATCGGTATCCGTCCACAGCCGCCGCGGTTACGGTTACAGACGCGCCCGCGTCGTAAGCCAATTCGTCCGGATCACGGGTTACGCTGCCGCCATCATCTGGAATCGCGATTGTTGTAAGGATATAGGTGGCGCAAGGCGTGCCTGATGGGACAAAAATGTCGTCGCCGCACCTGTAATGGACAACATCATCGATACAGCTTTCGGAGGGTGGGTCGAAATAGACACCGCCGCATTTTGTTTTAAGCACGCCGCCGTCACATCCCAGATTTACCGGATTGTACTCATCGCCGCCGCACTTATCATACGTTTTGCCGTCAAAACAAAACTGTGTTTTGGAGTCGAACGCGCTCCCGTCGCCGCAGTGTTCGGGGACTTTTTCACACGCGAAAAAAACTGCCGCAATAACGCAGAGGCAGACGCCAAACCATCCTGAAAACTTCTTAAATCCTGTCATGTTATACCCCGTCTCCGTTTTAAAAAAGAATATGAAAAGTTATTCCTGTCGCAAGAAGCGCCCCGCCGAATATATACGCGGCGTTGCGTCTAATTTCGGCCTGTTCGGCTTCGGTGAATTTCCTGTCTCTGATTAATCTCCGCACGTTGCGGTTTTCATAGAAACCGTACGCAAGCAGCCCCGCCCCCGCGATGTCGAGGCCCACGGCAGTGTAGGAGAACGTTTTTTTAACCCGCTCCCGCCTTACCTCCACCCGTTCGCGCCTCATCTCCAGCCGCTTAGCCTCTTCGTATTCTATCAGCTTGAAGGCGATGTCCCGCGCGTTGTGTCTTATCTCACGCACGTTTCTGAAATTATCGCCGCTCTCCGTCTCAATACGGGCTTCTCCGGTTACCACGTTCACCAAACGCACATCTAATTGGTAGTTGCCCGCGCTAGCTATAACGTTTATCCGGCCTACACAGACGTAGTCTACGCCGAGCTGCCTGCCGAGGCTTCTTATCTCTTCGTTGCTCACCGCTCTGCTTCGCTGGTAGCTGTGCTCACGGGCCATCACTTCCAATATTGCCTCGGTGCGGTCTATGAAAGAATATTTTTCGCTCCGGCTGATAACGTTTGCGATCTCATTGGCCAAAATGTTGTGTATGCCTTCAAGCTCGTACGGCTCATTGCCAGCCATGTAGACTGCCACCTTTCGCCGCTCCTGCGCGGCGGCAAGGCCGCACACAATCAACAATATTACAACTACTCTTTTCATAACCGCTCCTTTGGGATATTTGTTTTTTGTTTATAACCTATTTATCGCCTCAACAACTTTTTCCGCGATATTACTCATCAATTCCTTAAACGCTTCTTCCGTGGCCTTGTCTTTGTCACCATCAGTCCAGATACCCGTTGCCTCCGGGATTCTGACGCTTATGGCGTTTCGGGAATTTTGGCTGCTCACGTTGACAATCGCGTTTGCGTCGCAGAAAACCTGGCCGAAGTTATTTTGCGTGCAACGGTTCAGCCTGGTCATTATTGAAATCAGGTAGACCGCGCCATCTCTCTCTTCCGTTATGACGAAGTTACCGTCCCTTTTCCTTATCTCAGCACCAAGCGCGTCGAGAGTATTGTCGCCGGAGATATCCAAAAATATTGCCGTTCCCTCCGGCAGCCGCGATTTTACGTTGCTCAGCCTTATGGCAAAAGCTTTCTCCCTTTCCGCAAACGAACCGTCGCTCTCTACCGCCTGCAAAATGGAGTTCCAATAGCCGACACGGTTCAGGGAATCCTCCACGGCGCGGATTCTGCTTGGCGCGAAATTATGCCTTTCCTGCCCCGACGCTCTTTCGGCCACGGTAAGCTCACGGTCGGCGAAGGCGAAGAGGAGGTTTATTTGCGATCTGTAATAGTTGGCAAGCCTTTTTTTATTGACCGCCGCAAAAGCGTATATGCGGTTAGCCCTCGGATCGTGATACGAACGGACTTCCGCGCCGCTTATTTCCGCGCTAACGGAGATTTCTATCGATTGTTTGTACTTTCGGTCAATCGTCTCGTCAAACGTCTGCCCTCTTTGCGTTTGATGGCTCGCAGTTTCCAAGGTAGACTGGCTCGACACGCGAACAGTTATGCTTTCCACCATTTTACTTTTGGCGTCGTGTTCAAGCCGCTCAAGAGATTCTGCCGGTTTATCGTTGCGTCTCAGCATGTCCGCCGAAAAACCAACATACCACTCATCTAACGGGTAATTGGCCCCACGCCACGCCTCATCTATCCACAAGGGTGCGGCCGCTTGGCCATACGCAAGCAGTACCCCGAACAGCGCAATAATCAATGTAGGCAGAATCTCTTTTGCTTTAACCATTTTTTCCTCTTTATTTATCCGTACCGGTTTTGGTTTCAGATGTTATTTATCTAACTCCGCGTCAATAATGTCCATAAGGGCTTTTGAAACCGTGGCGTCATAAATGGCCTGATTGCCGGATATCCGGTTTCTGAGCGCACGGTTGGCGTCGGCTTGCGAGACGCTCTGCAACACATAAGCCGTGTATTTGCCGGTTTCTCTATTGTACAGAATCCGCTCTTTTTGAGTGCGGGAATTCATCACAGACTGTTCAACATCCTCATTAAGGCGGCGCATGGTAGTTTCTATAGCCTCGTCATTTATGGTGTTCAGCGAAGCGTTTTTCAACTGTTCACTGATTCTCGCCTGCATGTTGGCAGCGATTTCTGCCCGTGCGTTCGCCATGGCAATCCTCGACGCGATACCTTCCTTGTCGGAAATTCCCTGCCCTATACCAACGTAGTGGTCTGCAAACCTTTCGTTGGCAAGATCACGAAGCTCCGTTCTTGGCGAGGTGATTTCCTCATTACCCGTCAGAGTAGTAATATTGGTTGCCTTGCCGCCCCCGCAAGAAATCACCCCAGCGGCAACAGCGGAAACAACGATTGAGCAGAACAAAACTTTTTTGATACTCATAAAAAACTCCTTTTTATGTTTGTGTAAAGAGATGAAACTGAGATATTTCGAAATAATTTGTTGCGAGAGTAAATTTGGCACTGGCTGCCGTTTGGCGGGCGATTGCTGGCCGGTGCCGGTAGAAAATGGGTACGGGATATACGTACAGGATTTAGAGATATACGGACAGTATGCATAAAATACATACCGCGAGACCACAACATATAGTGGTGTCTTGTACTGACTATACCATATATTGGGGGGGGGGGGGGTAATTTTGCTGGGTTTTGGGCGCAAGCCCGGCGTTGCGCAATAGTGCGCGTATTACCGCAACCGGCGTAATCAGCGCGGCTTGGGCAATTTTAGCGGTCATGTTTACGTTGGTTCCTGTCTCTGCGAACACGTTTTTTTCCAGTTTTCAACATTTTTGACGGACACCGCCCGCCATCACTAAATATGTTTTGTACCATCCCCTAAACCCTACCATTCCATAGAAGTTTACGGGCCGGGGGTATCAATCCGATAAATCCGATAAAAAATAATTGATGGAAGCGCAACGAGTCAAATTTTTATTTTTTTTAAAAAAAATCAATTTACCTCTTGATTTTTTCTGTAACAGTCTCTATCATTATAGTTAAGAAGCGTATTTTGGTGTTTGAAACAAACTAAAAATGACTCCGCCGCGATGCGGTTTCAAAGGGCGGCCTCTCGGTATTCCCCCACCGACTGGCCACGAGGCCCTGCGGAACACGCGCGCGGCGGACTATTTTAGATAGGCCACCTCTCAAACTCCCGCAGGCTTACTATCTTGTCCTTAGATATAATGATATGGTCGAGAAGCGGCAAGTCCATGCACTTTCCAGCCGCAATCAGCCGCTCCGTCGCCTGCCAGTCCCCTTCCGACGGCGTGACAATCCCCGCCGGGTGATTATGAGCGAAGATGAACGACGCGGCGCCGCAACGCATGGCAGAGGCCATTATTGTGCGCGGGTAGACAGCGCAGCGATTCACCGTCCCCTCCGCCACGATCTCGGTGCCGATTATATGGCCGGCAGCATCAAGAAACACCGCGGCGGCGTACTCCTCGCGGCGATGGCCGAGGTTGAGGCGCAAGTATTTCTCTATGTCGCCGCGATGGGTGCTTACAGGTTTTTTTATGCTCTCCTCATTTAGACAAAACGCCATCATATCCTTAACGAGGGTAAAAATCGCGGCGGAGCGGCGCCCCAAACCGCTAAAATCGGACAATTCGTCTAACGGGGCGTTGACGACGGCGTTTACGGTGCCGTAGTGAGACAGGAGCTGTTTGGCGATGGGTTTTGTGTCTTTGCGCGGGAGGGCGAATGTCAGCAGAAGTTCAAGGATTTCGTAATTATTAAGGGATGATATGCCGGTTTTGATATACCTTTCGAGCAAGCGCGCCCTGTGGCCGCTGGTTCCCGAAATGCCTACTTTCTTCATATCATCGCTCACCATGCACTCCATCTTCACCAAAACTAGCGGGAAATACAAAAAAGCATAGTGTTTCAAATGTCATAATTAGTGATTCGGATGTGTAATTGCGCTCTCGCAGTATAAATATAAATCTGTCGAACCATGCTTTAAACCGTGGCATGGATATAAAAGTATTCATGTCGCCATTCCCTGTCCCACAAGGGATATAGTTTGCACACACACATATCCCAAAATATATGGCGAAAACCTCGTTTATTGTATTTTCGTGTATGCCTACCTGCAAAGTATCTATCGGCACCAACGGGCGATATTTAAGTATGGCATTTACCATTAATCCGGCTATTTTAGGGGCCTGCGCCATATCATCTATCTGATACCTATCCTTTAATACGCGCAAATCTCTTGCGTAGTGGTATACAACTTTATGCGATATACCGGGGTTTAACTCAAATAGTTCTCTATCGCGTATATTCGATTCATAGCGAATCCTTAGCCAGACCAGAGCAAGCCACTCCATTTTTTCTCTCATGCGCCCAAGGTCATTTTCAAACTCTTTTTGCTTGCATTGCATATCAAACCTCTATCGCCTTTGAAAACGGATTCATAAGATCATCCACGGATTTTGAAAAGGCCTCCGTGGTGATTTTGGGTGAGCGGTTAGGGTTTTTGGGGCCGCAGTCCGAACGGGCGTAAGCCAAATCCAACGTGTCAACATAGATTGAACTGATTTGACTTTTGTCGGTGAATTTTATAGTGCGCTCAGACATCTTTCCTCCGATTTTAAAGTTTTAACAATATATTATTCTAAATGTATAGCGCCCGCTCATTCTTTCTTGCTCAGCATCAAAATATAAACAAAACCGTTACCAAACCAGCGACAACCCGGCGGCGGTTATGCCTGCCCCGACAGTACAGAATATTATCTTGTCTTTTTTCTGTAAACCGTTTTCTATTTCAGACAAGGCTATGGGAATACTGGCGCAGGAGGTGTTTCCCACTCTATCTATATTAAGATAGAAGCGTTCAAAGGGCACACCGCTTTTTTGGGCTGCGGCTTTGATTATGCGACCGTTTGCCTGATGCGGAATTACCCAGCGTACGTCTTCGGGGGTCCATTTGCTCTTGATGACAAGCTCGCGCACCATCGCCGAGAAACTTTCTGTGGCGAACCTGAAAAGCGCCTTGCCGTCGAGACGGAGCCACGGGTCGAAATTTTTTGAGTTCTCCGGGACCTCGTAGCCGGGGAAACAGCGGCGCGCCATGTGCAGGCCCATGGAGTCGGCGCTCAATATCTCCTCCTGTATGACGTGGCCTTTCTCAACGCCGCTCAGCACGGTCGCGCCGGCGCCGTCGCCGAAGAGGAAGTATGTGTCCTTGTCGCTCTTATCAAGCACCCGCGACTGCATGTCGACGCCCGTTACCAAAATATTTTTCCCTATACCGGAGAGGATCAGGCCCTTGGCCACAGATATTGCGTAGAGCCAGCCCGAACACGCGGCGTTGAGGTCAAACGCGGGCGCGCCGCGTATCCCTAATTTCCCTTGAAGGATACACGCGGTCGACGGCATCACCATGTCCGGCGTGGTCGTCGATACGACTATCGCGTCGATATCCGACGGTTTTAACCCGCTGTTTTCGATCGCTTTTTTGGAGGCTTCGTAGGCCATGTCCGACGGTATGGTATCCGGCGCGGCCCAGCGGCGCTCGTTTATCCCCGTCACTTTGAACATATAGTCCTCGGTAACGTCGGGAAATTCCGTCAGCAGTTCTCTCGTCTTGACGACGCGGTCGGGCAGGCATATTCCGAAACCGAGAAGGCTTATCGTCCGCACAGACGGCTCAAGCTTGTCGGCGACGATAGTCATCTTGGGGATTTCGACGCTCTCCACGGCGGGGGCGGGCGCGGCGGAACGCTCCCATGAACGCATCGATTCGTCGGCGGTTGTGATCTCCGCCACAGGGTTCTCAAACGGAACGGACGCGCCGTCGGGATAGTTCAGTTTCTCTATCCTGCCGTCGCACGGCGCCTCGAAGTCAAACGCCGACTTCGCGCTCTCCACTTCCGCTATAACCTGGCCTTTTTTGAACTCATCGCCCACGGCAACGTGCCACTTGGTGATGATGGCTTCCGTCTCCGCGGCAGCCTGCGCGGGGATGAAGATATCGATTTTGAAAACATTTACGCTCATTATTTATCTCCAATCATTTTTTCGATAGCACGGCCTATCACACCCTGATCCGGCAAAAACGCCACCTCTAACTCCTTGGCAAACGGAACCGGCATATCCGGCGCGCTCACAAGCGCGGGCGCGCATTTGAGCTTCGAGAAACACTCCCTCACCGCGAGGGAGATAAAATGATCCCCAAGCCCCGCAATCCCGCCCGACTCCTGCACGACAAGGAGCCTGCCCGTCGCGCGGACAGATTCGAGTATCGGCTCGAAATTAAGCGGGTTTAATATAAACGGATTCCACACGTCGGCGGAATACTTTCCGCTTTCCACCGCGCCGAGCGCCTGCTCGACCATCGCCCCCATCGCGATTATCGTGATGTCGCCGCCCTCCGCGTATTTGCGCGGGCGGCAGGCTTTGTCCAAGCCGCCGTCAAACTCAATATCCCCCGGCTTGCCCCAGTAAAGCAGCTTGTGCTCAAAGACAATGCACGGGTTCGGATCATAAAATCCAAGCATAAGCGCCTCGTAAGTCTCCTGCGGCGTTACGGGATAAAATAATTTAAGCCCGGGGAAGCGTGACCACAATCCTTCAAACTCGCCGGAGTGAAACGCGCCGAGCGTAACCCCGCCGCCGCAAGGGAGGCGGAAAAGAAGCGGCGCGGGCCTGTCGGCGCGGAAGAACCATGTTCCCGCGTTTAGCCCGATCTGCGACACAGCCTCGGTCGAAAAATCCGCGAACTGAAACTCCATTATCGGACGGCTGCCGGTCTGCGAGGCCCCAAGGCAGAAACCAACCGTACCCGCCTCGCAAATAGGCGTATCAATCACGCGCCGCGGGCCGAAACGGTCAATGAGCCCCTTGCAGGTCTTAAACGCCGACCCGTACTTGCCAACATCCTGCCCGCAAACAAAAGCGTCGCTGTTCTCCGCCAAAATATGGTCAAGCGCGGTGTTGATGGCGTGGGTATTGCGCACATTTTTAGCGGAATACGGCTTGATGGCGGGATAATCGGCGGGCGCGAATACCTCCATCGGCACAGACACCGCGTCGGGGCGTCCGATGTCGAGCGCCTTGCGCACCTCCTCGTCAAGCTCCGCCTGCAAATTCGTTTCTATCGACGACAGCTCAGCGTCGCGGATACCGCAATTCTTTATGATGGCGGCGCGCGCGAACTTCAGCGGGTCTTTGGCCAGATTTTCCGCTTTCAGCTCGTCGGGTATATACTCGGCGTTGTCGTAAACGGCGTGGCCCTCAAGCCGCACCGTCATGCTCTCTATCAATACAGGCTGCGGGTCGCTCGCCATAAGTTCGAGTGAGTCCATAACCGCGCCGTACACCTCAAACGCGTCGAGCCCGTTTATGGTGCGCCCCCGTATACCGTACCCCGCCGCCCGCTCCGACAGCGTCCGGCAGTTGTATTGCTGCTTAACCGGCGTAGAGAACGCGTACCCGTTATTCTCTATAATAAATACAACAGGCACCTTGTTGACCGACGCCATGTTGAGCGATTCGTGGAACTGCCCGGTGCTGCTCCCCCCGTCGCCGATCACCGTGAGCCCGTACGCGTCCTCCCCGTTCCTGCGCGCCGACCATACCCCGCCCACCGCGACGGCGAGCATCCCGCCCAAGTGGCTGAGCATCGGAAACCGCAGGTTTGCCGCGTCGCCGAAGTGGACGTTGCCCTCCTTGCCGTGCGTGGGGCTTTGCGCGTTTGCCATATACTGGCAGATAGCCGCCTGGGGCGAACAGCCCAAAAGGAGATGGGAGGCCAGGTTCCTGTGCAGAAGGGCGACGGGGTCTTTCCCCGGCCGAAACGGCATAGTCATCCCCACCGAGCTTGCCTCGTTCCCGCTTACTAAGATAACCGTCCCCTTAACCAGCCCCTTGCGGAACAGCTCCTTGAACCGGACATCCATCTGCCGCGCCACATACATGGCCGGATAAGCCGCCCGCCAAAACTCCTCCACCCCCAAACGCTGCGGGTAGCGCGGAATATTGCTGTAAACGGCGCCCAAACTGCTCGGTATTGATTGAATTGCGGTAGCGATAATCCCTCCACGGTAATGGTACAAATCAACGCTATAATATAATTGATGGTGAGGGTGAAAGTTGTATTTTTAATTTACACCCGCCCCCGCGGGGAAGACAAGTCATAGAGATACCGCGTTCCAGCCGGTATACCGTCAAACGTTCTAGATTCAATGGCCGTACTGTCCCATGGCCGGTTTTCAAAAAAATTTTGATTTTATTTGACTTACGCCCGCGCAATAAACTATTTTCAGTTGATATTGTTACCAACAAAGAGGATGTTTTTATGGCGGATTTTTTTGAGAATTTGGTCTTTTCGCCCGATGACGTTATCACGTTTCCGGACGGAATACCCGGATTTGAGAACCACACACGCTTTGTGATAGTCCCCATGCCGCAGTGCGAGCCGTTTTCGTGGCTTGCGTGCGTAGACGGCGTCAATTTGCGGTTCGCGATAATAAACCCGCTGATTTTCATCCCCGACTACAGCCCAAAGATTTCCAAGGAGCAACTGGCGGAGTTGAAAATAAAGGACATCCACGACCTGGTGCTGTACACGATAGTAACAATCGGGAGAAATCCCGTAGAGTCTACTGTTAATCTCGCCGGCCCCATCGTTTTCAACAAGTCCGCAAGGATTGGCAAGCAGGCGCTAATTGAGGACGAACGCTACAGCACCCAGGACCCTATCATAAGAAAGAGTAACTGATGCTGGTACTAACGCGCAAAAAAGAAGAGATGATCCGCATCGACGGTAACATAACGATAAAGATCATAGACATCGACAACCGCCAAGTCAAACTCGGTATAGACGCGCCAAGGCACATAGCCGTAAACCGCGAAGAGGTATACCAGCGCATATTGGCCGCAAACAAAGCCGCAAGCGAAGAGTCCGTGCATGAAGACGGCCTGCTCGCAATCGCGGGGATGCTGAAAAATACGGGCAAATAAGTAAAAACCGTTAAACCAAAGGCACCCCCCATGAAAATAATAGACTTTCATACCCACTTCTTCCCGCCTGACCTCGCGCCGCGGGCAATATTGAGACTTATCGAAAACGCCGCACCGACCGTCACAATGAAAAACTACACCGACGGGACGGCAAACGGCCTCACGGAGAGCATGCGCACAGCCGGAATCGACATGTCGGTCACGCTCGCGGTCGCCACGAAGCCCACGCAGGTGCGGACAATCAGCAAGGGCTGCGCGGACAGCAAGTTTCCGGGAATGATACAGTTCGGGTCGCTGCACCCGGAGTTAGATGATTTTGAGGCAGAAATCAATTTTATGGTTGATAACGGAATACGGGGAATCAAGATGCACCCCGAATATCAATACTTCTATATCGACGACCCAAAATATTTTCCGATGTACGAAAAATTGGCGTCGTCGGGGCTAATAGTAGTGCTCCATTCCGGAAAAGACCCCGGCCCGTTCACCAACGACCACGCCCTGCCGCCCGCGATACGCAAGGTACACGAAAATTTTCCGCGGCTAAAAATGGTCGCGGCGCACATGGGCGGGTGGATGGTGTGGGACGACGTTATGGATGTTTTAGCGGGGATAAACATATTCCTCGACACATCCGCCATATACCGGCTGCTGCCGCCTGAAAAATTTGTAAAACTGTGCCGGAAACACGGGTGCGATAAAATCCTGTTCGGAAGCGATTCGCCGTGGTACGATCAAAAGGAAAGCGTGGAGTGGATACGGCGAAGCGGGCTGACCGATAAAGAGATAGAAGTAATCTTTTATAAAAACGCTTGCGGCCTGCTCGGATTATAATTATGCCTGTCAACTATTACACTATATCTATTAATGTATTAAGGGAAAAATTTTAATATGGGACTAACCGCCGGAATTATAGGCCTGCCCAACGTGGGCAAATCGACAATATTCAACGCCCTGTGCCTCGGCTCGGGTAAAGCGGAAGCGGCGAACTACCCGTTCTGCACCATCGACCCGAACCACGGCATCGTCCCCGTACCCGACGAACGCCTCGCACGCGTCACGGCGCTCATCGCAACCGAAAAGGTCATCCCCGCCTATTTGGAATTGATTGACATCGCCGGGCTGGTACGCGGAGCGAGCAAGGGGGAGGGGCTTGGGAACCAATTTTTGGGCCACATAAAAAGCGTAGACGCGGTCGTACACGTCGTGCGCTGCTTTGACGACGGCAATGTCGTACACGTCGACGGCTCGGTCGACCCGCTGCGGGATATATCCACTATTGACACCGAACTCGTCTACAAGGATTTCGAAACATCCGAAAAAGGGATTGCCCGCATATCCAAAGCCGCCAAAATCGGCGATAAAGCCGCGAAAGCCAAGCTTGAGATATACGAAAAAGTCCACGCAAAACTCGCCGAAGGGGTCCCCGCGCGCAAAGCGCTCGACGCGGAAGAACTTGAATTGATTACCGATATGCACCTCTTGACGTCCAAACCCGTCCTGTACGTTACCAACGTTAGCGAGGACGATCTAGTTGAGGATAATAGCTACGTAAAAACAGTCGCCGAACTCGCCGCGGGCGAGGGCGCGTCTTATGTGAAGATATGCGGCAAGGTGGAGGCGGAGATTTCCGAACTGCCGGTCGACCAACGCGCCGAATTTCTCGACAGCCTGGGATTGCCCGAACCCGGCCTGAACACATTAGCACGCGGGATTTATAAACTCCTGGGGTTGGAAACATTTTTCACCGCCGGGGAAAAAGAGAACAGAGCATGGACAATACCCGCCAAATCAACAGCGCCGCAAGCAGCCGGCGTAATCCACAGCGATTTCGAAAAAGGGTTCATCAAGGCCGACGTCTATACACTCACCGATTTGGAAACTTACAAATCTGAAACCGCAATACGCGCCGCCGGAAAGATACGTTCCGAAGGGCGGGAATACTTGGTGAAGGACGGGGACATCATGTTTTTCAAGTTTAACGTGTAGCAATATATTTCACGCATTTGGAAATTTCAGCATCCGAGTGTGCGTAAGCGCGCCGCATACTCACAATTAAAAAATATTGTTTTTTCGGTTACGCCTATATTATACTATAAAATGGGGAGGGGGAGGTATCTTTTTTGTGATACCGCTCCCGCTGGGGTTGAGGATATACGGTCATACGCCATGTAGGGGTATAATATGGACGACGCAAAACGTAAAACCATCTTTATGGTCGACGATAACCTCACCAACCTGACCGTTGGCAAAAGCGCGCTTTTGGGGAGGTACAAGGTATTCACCATCCCGTCGGGCAAAAAGCTCTTTGAAATGCTCAACAAAACCACGCCGGACATGATATTGCTCGATATCGAAATGCCGGACATGAACGGGTACGAGATTATAAGAGAGTTAAAGGCGAATATTGAAACGGCGCACATACCGGTAATCTTCCTGACGGCGCGCAGCGACAGCGGGAGCGAGCTTGAAGGGTTGTCGCTTGGGGCCATAGACTATATCTCAAAACCGTTTTCGCCGCCGCTATTGCTCAAACGCATTGAAGTGCACATGCTTGTCGAGGAGCAGAAAAAGGAACTTGAAAATTACAATGATAACCTGCAATTCATGGTCGACGAAAAAACAAAAACGGTGCTCGACCTGCAAAACGCCATATTAAAAACCGTAGCGGAGCTTGTTGAATGCCGGGACGACACTACGGGCGGCCATATTGAGCGGACGCAAAACTATCTGCGCATACTCATAGACGCGCTTCTGACCGAAGGCATATACAAGGAACAGGTATCGGGCTGGAACATCGAGTTCCTTTTGCAGTCGTCGCAACTGCACGACGTGGGGAAAATCGCCATCAAGGACTGCATCCTCCAAAAACCGGCGAAACTGACGGAGGAGGAGTTCAACGAGATGAAGACGCATACGCTGTTTGGCATAAAGGTCATTGAGAGGATACAGGAAAATACTACGGAGGCCACGTTTTTGGAATACGCCAAGATATTCGCGAGCACCCACCATGAAAAATGGGACGGCAGCGGGTATCCGCACGGGCTTAAGGGGGAGGAAATCCCGCTTCAAGGGCGGCTTATGGCCATTGCCGACGTTTACGACGCGCTGATTTCCGAGCGCCCGTACAAGCAGCCGTTTCCGCACGAAGAGGCGGTCAGTATAATACGGGATGGAAGCGGGTCGCATTTTGACCCCTATCTCGTTGAAGTGTTTTTAAAGCATGAGCAGGATTTCAGGGAAGTCGCTGTGAATTTAGGCGGGGGAGAACAAAACGCCTGCCGTCCGGCCGAGGCCGGAGGTAAAAAGGAGGTATCCCATGATTAAATCTTATACTGTGACAACCACGGAGGTTGACGACGCCGAGGAGGCGGTGAGGCAGGTGGCTGAAAAAACCGCGTCTGCCGCATTGCTCAAAAACTCTATCGGTATCATCACCGCCCACCCGGAATTTGTCACTTCGGGCGTGTACTCCGAGGTGGCGAAAGCGCTGCCTTTCCCCACAATCGGCGCGACATCGATTTCGCACTACGCAGACGGAATCGCCGAGACCTATATGCTTTCGGTACTGATTTTGACAAGCGACGACTGCTCATTTTCATGCGGGTTGAGCGCCACTATTCCAAAGGACGGCAGCGGCGGCGCGCTTGAAATCACGCGCGAATGCTATGAGGAAACGCGCGGCAAACTTTCCGGCGAGCCGAAACTCGCGCTCCTGTACGCGCCGTTCTTCGGTACTTTCCCCCGTCAGGGCGACTATCTTGAAGCGATAACGGGGATAGACGCGAAACTGCCGGTATTCGGTTCGGTCGCAAACGACGACTTGAGCGCGTCGACGCGGCTGATCGACGCGCGGACTTTCTACAACGGGGAGAGCTACGACGACAGGTTCGCGATAGCGCTCGTCAGCGGCGGGATAAACCCAAAATTCTACATAAACTCGCTTACGGAAGAGTCCATTATTATGCCGCGCGTCGGGGTCATTACCAAGATCGACGGCAATAAAATACTTGAAATAAACAGCGTAAGCGCTACGGAGTTTTTCAAAAACATCGGATTTCTAGGCACCGACCCGCAAGACCGCGACAAGGGCTTGCTGTCGAGCATATTTGTCCTGCACATCAAAGACGAAAACGGCGTCAGCGCGGACATTTCGCGTATCCCGGCCGGCGTTGAAGACGACGGCGTCATGTGCGGCGGGCGGCTCGTCACCGGCGCGGTACTGTCCATAGCGTTCAACACAAAAGATGTCGTACTCGAAACGGCGAAAAATCTTATGGACGCCATTAAGGAAAACCATAGCGGCGGAACGGTTATCCTGCATTCGTGCATTGGCAGACGCTACGGCCTCCTGAGCGAGCCGATGAGGGAGCTCGAACTGATACGCGACGCCTTAGGCGGCGGCTTTAACTACACTGCCGACTACGCGAACGGTGAGATTTGCCCTACCGCCGTAAGCGGTGTAAAAGCAAGTAATCAGGAACACAACCAGACGCTGGTCGCCTGTGTGTTCTAGGTAAGGACGCATATATGCCCGCAGAAAACGCAGACGCCCTGCAAGAAGAGATTAACGCCCTGAAAAAGGAAAACAGGGCGTTGAACCGAAAACTCAAGGAAACCGACTATTTAGTCTCCTCCTACGAGCAGTACGCTGTATTTCAAAAGAGTATCTACGAATCGATAAAAAAACAGAAAAACGAGCAGGATATTTATTTGCGGCTGATATTTACCAATACGCCGGATATAATTTTAGTGCTCGACGTACAAAAAATGTTCGTTTTGGGCACGAAAAGGAACATGCGCGAAATAGGGATAGACACCGACGCGCTGACGGGAAAAGATTTTTCCGCCATCTTCTCCCCGATAATGCCGGAAGCGTGGGTGCAGACGCTCGTTGACGACTTGCAGGAGGTCGTTGACACCGGCGAACCCAAGCGGTACGGCGGCAAGCAGACGACCACGATACTGGGCAGGCAGTACTGTTACCGGATAAACATCATCCCGTTCAGGGACGCGGCGGAGCAGGTCACGGGGACGATGATTATCATGCAGGACGAGACCGACCTGCACGAGATGGTGCTGGCGGCCGAGAGCTCAAATAGAGCAAAAACAAACTTTCTCGCCAAAATAAGCCACGAAATACGCACGCCGATGAACGCGATAGCGGGGATGGCGGAACTCATACTGCGCGAACATATCACCGGGTTGGTGCGCGAGCACGCGATGAGCATCAAGCAAGCAAGCGGCGGTTTGATGTCGATAATAAACGACATTTTAGATTTTTCGAAAATCGAATCGGACAAGCTCGAAATAACCGAAACCGAATATCTCCTCTCGTCGCTCATCAATAACGTGGTAAGCACCATCCGTATGCGCGTTCTCGACAAGCAGATATCTTTCACAACAAACGTAGGCTGCGATATCCCAAACCGGCTGATAGGCGACGAACTGCGGATCAGGCAGATACTCTTGAACCTGCTTAGCAACGCTTTCAAGTATTGCGAACAGGGGGCTATATCGCTCCAAGTGAGCGGTGAAAATTTGAGCGACGGCAGCGTAACGTTGATTTTTGATATTTCTGACACCGGCCTCGGCATAAAGCCCGAAGACTACGACAAACTCTTCGAAAATTTTGTCCAGTTAGACAGGGTTGCCAACAAGGGCGTGGAGGGGACGGGCTTGGGATTAGTGATAACAAAAAATCTGTGCGAGGCGATGGGCGGCGGTATATCCGTTCAGAGTACGTACGGCGAGGGCAGCACGTTCACCGTCAAAATCCCCCAGAAATTCAAAACTTACGAAAAATTCGCGCTGGTTGACGACGCCGAAAATAAACTTGTTCTGGTTTACGAAACGAGAGACGCCTACGCAAGCTCGGTAATATGCTCCGCCAACAGTTTGGGCGTCAACTGCACGCTTGTTTCCAACCAGTCAAAGTTTCACGAGGAACTCTGCAAAAACACCTATACGCACGTATTCGTGTCGTCGTTTCTGTTCGAGAGCACCGAAAAAATTATCAAGAACCGGGGTGTCAGCGCTACCATCGTACTTCTTGCCGAATACGGCGAAAGCGTCATAAACACAAAAAATGTCAAAACGCTCGAAATGCCGGCGCACGCGGCGGTCATAGCCAATATCCTCAACGGAACCGCCGAGGAGGAGGATTCGGAAAACCCGCTGGGCAGCGTGTACTTCATAGCTCCGGCCGCGCAGATACTCATCGTAGACGATCTGATAACAAACCTGCGCGTGGCGGAGGGGCTAATGCTGCCGTACAGGATGCAGATAGAGGTCTGCCGGAGCGGCAAGGAAGCCATTGAACTCGTGCGGCACAACATTTACGACATCGTGTTCATGGATCACATGATGCCCGAGATGGACGGCGTGGAAGCAACGCTTAAAATACGCGAGCTTGTAAGTGTTGAAGGCGAAGATAATAACGGCTATTATCAAAAAGTCCCAATAGTTGCGTTGACCGCCAACGCGGTATCGGGCGTCAGGGAGATGTTTTTGCAAAACGGTTTTAATGATTTTCTGGCAAAGCCCATAGAGGTGGCGCAGCTTAACGCCATACTGGAAACATGGCTTCCCCCAAACAAACAAAAACCCTGCGTACCCGCCGACCGCGAAACTGCCGCCCCGGGTTTTGAAATTTACGGGATTGACGTAAGGGCTGGCCTCTACATGACAGGCGGCAACGAGGCGAACTATCTGCGGGTGTTGTCGGCCTATTACAGGGACGGCGCGGAAAAAATAGAGCTGCTTGCGGAGAGCTGCGGGCAGGGCAGCATGAAGCGGTACGCCGCCGCCGCGCACGCGGTAAAGGGGGCGTCGGCAAGCGTGGGAGCCGCCAAACTGTCGAGCCTCGCGAAAGCGCTGGAATTGGCGGCCCAAAACGAAGACCTTGAATATGTAAGGGCCAACAACGACGTCTTCCTCGACGAATTCAAAACGCTGCTCACCAATATCGGCTATGTAGTATCGGCAAACAACAAAAGCAAAATGAAAATCAATTCCGACCTGCTGATAAAGGAGCGTGTCACTAAACTTAAAGACGCGCTGGTCAATCTCGACGTGGAACTGGCGGACAATATACTCTCGGACCTGCAAGGCGAATCGTGGGGCGATAAAACAGACGCGGCGTTAGAAGAGATCGCGAATAAAATTTTGATTTGCGAATATGAACAGGCGTTGGAGATTGTGGAAAAAATGATGGAATAAAATTTTTGTGTACATGGGCGGCCGTTTTTGGCCGCCCTGTCATAAAATAACCCGCTCACAACTTAAAACGTATACCTTATACCCAACCCGAAATCCCAACCAAACCCGGAGCTATTCAGCAAGCCGAACATCGGGCGCGTGTCGAGTGACAGGACAAGGGGGACATTCGAAACGTTAAAATTGTACTCAATACCGACTTGACCGCCGATATTGAGGAAAAAACCGCTGTCGCTTACCTTATAGCCCAAAGCATTGTGACTCCAAGACCACATACCGAAACCAGCCCCGGGGCCAACATACCAATTGAGCCCGTCGGTAATATTAAAGTGCCAGTGATAGGCGCCGAACGCGCCAAAATAATGTGTTGAGTATGAATATGAAGCTGTGAATGGAGTCTGAGCAAAATTCTCCGATTTGGAACTATAAGACGCCCCCAGTTCAAGCCTGTTCGCCGCCCCCATAGCTTTTTGATAATTGATTTCACCCCCCATAAGCGACCCGCCCCCCAAACGCAACCCAATTGCATTAGGACTCAATTCCGCGCTCGCCCCCCAGCTAAAACACGCAATCGCCACCGCCGCGCATACCAACTTGTTACGCACCCTCATAGCAAACCTCCCTATAAAATGTTAAGTTGTAAAATGTCATACCCTAAATTACGATATTGAAATATAATTTATTGCACTCAAACAATTTTCAAAAGAAATTCAACTTCATTTAGCATACCGCCCCAATCCTTTCAAGCGCCTTTTCCACATTTTCCCGCGAATTGAACGCGCTGATCCTTATAAATCCCTCGCCGCATTTGCCGAAACCCGCGCCCGGCGTGCATACTACGCCGGCGTTTTGGAGCAGGGTGTCGAAAAATTTCCATGAATCGGACTTGCACTCTATCCACACGTACGGCGCGTTGACGCCGCCGGTGCAGGTGTAGCCGAGCGCGGCCATTTTTTCCTTGATTAACTTTGCGTTTGTCATGTAGTAATTAACGGTTTCGCGTATCTGCGCCGGCCCGTCGCCCAAATAGACCGCCTCGGCGGCGCGTTGCACGGGGTAGGACACGCCGTTAAACTTTGTCGCGTGGCGCCTGTTCCACAGGTCTTTTAACGAATGCGCCTTGCCGTTGGAATCGTATACCATACACGACGACGGCACAACGGTAAACGCGCAGCGCGTGCCGGTGAACCCGGCGGTTTTGGAAAAACTCCGAAACTCGACGGCGACCTCGCGCGCGCCGTCTATCTCGTATATCGAACGTGGGATTGAGGGGTCGGAGATAAACGCCTCGTAAGCGGCATCAAACAGTATGAGCGCCTTTTCCCAGCGGGCGTAGTCAACCCATGCCTTGAGCTGATCTTTGGTAGCGGCTGCCCCCGTGGGATTGTTCGGGAAGCACAGGTATATCAAATCGACATGGCAATCCGGCGGCCCGGGGATAAACCCGTTTTCAGGCGTCCCTTCAAGGTAGACAAGCCCGCCGTACCGGCCGTCGGCCGCGCTTCCGGTGCGTCCGGCCATCACGTTGGTATCGACATAAACCGGATAGACCGGGTCGGGCACGGCGACCGTTATATCCTGCGCGAACAGTTCCTGAATATTCGCGGTATCGCACTTCGCCCCGTCGCTTACAAAAATTTCATCAACGCCCACCTCCGCGCCGCGCGGCAGAAAATCATTTTTCGCGATCTGTTCGCGCAAAAAAGCGTAACCCTGATCGGGGCCGTAGCCGCGGAAGCCGCCCGGCTCGCCCATCTCGTCAACCGCCTTGCGGAAAGCCTCGACGCAGGCTTTGGACAGGGGGCGCGTTACGTCGCCTATGCCGAGCCGTATAATCTCTTTTTGGGGATTATCTTTCTGAAACGCCGCGACGCGCTTAGCGATCTCGGCAAACAGATAGGACGACGTAAGTTTCAAAAAATTTTCGTTGAGCTTAATCATTGCGTCAACCGCCTTCAGCCGTAACCGGCAGGTTTTTATTGTAAAAAACAAAATATTAAACGGAATAGAGCGACCGGGTTAAGTGTCGAGCGTATCCACAATGTCCAGCACCTTATCCAGATTAGTCACTTCAAAAAGCCTGTTAAGATAAGCGTTTTTGTCCTGATTGACGTTAAGGATGGTGAGGCTGCGCTTTTCCTTCTGCATAAGCGTATGGAAGTACACCACCACGCCGAGGCCGTGGCTGTCGATGAATTCTACATCGCTGACATCCATAACAACGCGCGGGAGTTTTTTGTTTTTGTAGAGATCGTCCAATTTGTTCTGAACTTTTTTTACATCAACATCAACCACCTTGCCAGCGAGTTCAAGAATCGCCCCGTTTTCAGATTTGAGTGTCACTTCAAGAGCCATATCTCCCCCTACGTGTTAATAAGGTGTTTTATTATGCTTCAATTGTACAGAATATAGAAAATTGTTTCTGCGCAAGAAAAAGTCAATACCGCTGAAAATTTTTTTATTGTGAGTATACGCGGATGTATAAAAGTTTTCAAAAAAAAATAACACTAAGACTTTGGATTTGTCATTATAGATGCGAACCATGCGCTTGCATTTTTTTCTTGCCCTATTGAACAAGCAAGTTCCGGGGTATTGTTACATGCCCGGAATTGTCCTTCATCCACATGTAAGCTGGCGTAGGCATTTCGCTACTCCTTTTTTAGATGGTTTTTAATTGCATAGAGGGCGGCTTTGCCGCCGTCCCCTATAGTGATATTACTT
>JAITFQ010000086.1 GCA_031281225.1 Chitinispirillales bacterium | reverse complement strand
CACTTCCGCCAATAATGGGCACAATAGGAAATAGACAGCTAAATAGCTGAAAACGCTACCGATCCTAATAAAGGAATATATACGGTAATACGTTGATTTTCAAGAGCATTAACGGCGTGGCTTAACATATCTCTCGACTTATTTAAGAGATTTCAACAACTTGTTCACATACTGTCCACGGGTTATCAACACGATGTTATCCACATTTTGCCGCTAATTCAATATAAATTATTCCCGACGCAAAATCAAATATTTTTTTATAAAAATTATATCGCCGCCGAATGGGTCACTTCAACGAGCGCCCGCGCGATTTCGAGGTCGGCTTTGGTTGTTATCTTGAAATTTACAGGGTCGCCCCACGAGTACCCGACAGCTAAGCCGAGGTTTTCAAACAGGGCGGCTTCGTCGGTAGGGGGGGAGGGCATGTTTTTTATTTGGCCGAAGGAGGAGATCAAAATCTCGCGGCGGAAGAGCTGGGGGGTGCCCACGCGCAGCAGTTTCGACCTGTCGACGGTCACCCCGCACCGTCCGCCGTCCTCGATTGTGCGGATGGTGTCAACCTCGGGCGTGCCGGTGATAACGCAGTCGAAGCTATCCCGTTTTTCCAACACGGAATCAATGACCCGGCGCGTGACAAACGGGCGCGCGGCGTCGTGAATCAGCACCCAATCGCCGTTTGATTGCAGGCATCCGTTTTTGACGGATTCCCAGCGTTCGCTCCCGCCGGCGGTAACCGATACCTTGCCGGCAAAAATCCCATGCCCGCCAAGAAAACTCGCCGCGTTGTCAATCATATCGGGCGGGACCACTAATATTGTTTGGCTGACCGATTCGTGTTCGACGAACGTTTTTAGCGAATAATAGAGGATGGGCTGTCCGCACAGGTCAACAAAAGCCTTGGGCGTTGAATACCCAAGCCTTGCCCCCGAACCTGCACCTACGATTATCGCGTCTGTCGTTGCCAAAGCGCCTCCATTTTTTTCTTCTCCCGGCCAATCGTGGACTTTATTATTACATCAACGATTTCAGCACACCCTCAAAAATATTAATAGCCTTATCAATATGTTCTGTTTCGACAATCAGCGGCGGCAGGAAACGTATGGTGTTAAGATTAGCCCTGATTAATAGCAGGCCGTTGTTTTTGCACGCTTCGATAACCTGTCCGGGGTCTTCCTTAAAGCGTACGCCGAGCAATAGGCCGTGGCCTCTGACGCTGCGGATTGATGGGAATTTCGGACGGAGTTCTTCGAGTTTGTTTTTCAGGTATTCGCCGTTATCCCGCACTTTTTTCAGGAACGCCGGATCGCTGACCGTATCAATAACGCATGACCCCATCGCGCAGGCTACGGGGTTTCCGCCGAACGTTGTCCCGTGGTCGCCGGGGGATACGCAGGCGGCGGTTTCTTCTGTGCAAAGTACGGCGCCAAGCGGCATACCGCCGCCTATCGGCTTCGCCAAAGTCATAATGTCGGGGACGACGCCCGTTTGTTCGTAGTACCACAGCGACCCTGTGCGGCCCGTCCCGCATTGTATTTCGTCAAAGATGAGCGCTATCGAGTGCGCGGTCGCGTACTCTCTCAAAAATTGCAGGAAGTCGGCGTCGGCAGTGTTCACTCCGCCCTCGGCTTGGAGCGGCTCGACGATTATCGCGGCAAAATCGTGCTCGTCGAGCTTGGCTTTCGCGCTTTGGATATCGTTGAACTGTGAGTAGTGGAAGCCGGCCGGCAACGGGCCGAACCCGATGTGGAATTTCGGTTGCGCGGTCGCGCTGAGCGATCCGTAGGTTCTCCCGTGAAAACTCTCCGAGAAGGAGAGCACATGGTATCTCTGCGAAGAAATTTTGGCCGCGCGTTTTCTGGCGAACTTTATTGCCGCCTCGTTGGCCTCCGTGCCGCTGTTGCACAGAAATACTTTTGACGCAAAACTGTGTTTCACGAGCCGCGCCGCGAAGTCGATTTGCGGCTGGCTGTGATAGAGGTTCGACGCGTGTATAAGTTGCCAGGCCTGATCTTTCATTGCTTCTAAGAGCGCGGGGTGGCCGTAGCCGAGCGCGTTGACGGCTATCCCGGCGCCGAAGTCGAGAAACTCCTTGCCGTCGGAATCGTACAGGTACATCCCCGCCCCGCGCACAATCGGCGCGCCGCCGCGCTTGTAGGTTGGGACAAACAGGCCGTCGGGCGTCATTTCGGTTGAATCTTTTGTTTTCATGGCTACTCCTGTATAACGGTACCGGTTGAATTTTCTTCTGTTAATTCATTGAGCAGGGTGTCGCTGCCGTTCCATCCGCAGATATGCACCCGGCCCACCCCTTTTTGAACCGCCTCGGCCGCCGAGCGGAGCTTGGGTATCATGCCGCCGGTGATGTCGCCCGACGCTATCAGCCCCTCGATTTCGGATACCCGTATGGTTTTGCGCACCGCGCCGTCGATCATCACGCCCGGCACGTCGGAGATGAATATCAGGTCTTCGGCTTCGTACACCATCGCGAGCTTGCTGGCCGCGAGGTCGGCGTTGACGTTGTAGAACTCGCCGTCTTTCCCGCGCGAAACGGGGGATATCACCGGGATGAAGCTGTATTCAAAGAGCGCCGTCAGCACATCGGTATTTATATTCTTTATCTCCCCCACAAATCCGATATCCTGCCCATTAACAAGCATTTTAGACACGGTAAGCAGCCCGCCGTCGACGCCGCTTATGCCGACGGCCGGCACTCTTTCCAAGAGCAGCTCGTTCACAATCCGCTTGTTGACGTCGCCGGAGAGCACCATCTGCACGACCTTGATAGTTTCGGCGTCGGTGACGCGCATCCCCTCGACGAAAGAATACTCCTTTTTGAGGCTGTCGAGCTGCCGCGCGATGTCTTTGCCGCCGCCGTGGACGATCGCGGGCCGGTAATCATAGCAGATATCCCCTACGCTTTGCGCGAATTCCTGTATGAGGCCGGGGGTGTCGATAGTGGAACCGCCGATTTTTATTATTACTAATGACATCGTTTTTCCTTTCTTTACATTTATAATTTTATATCAAAGCAACAACCCGGTCGTTTCGGGTAAATTGAACATTACGTTCATGTTTTGCAGCGCCTGGCTGCTCGCGCCTTTCATCAGATTGTCGAGCGCGGATATTGCTATTACCGGATGGCCGCCGTCTTCGCCGCCAGTAAACGCCATGTCGCAGTAATTTGTCTTGGCGACGGCGGCGGTCGTCGGCAGGTCGGCGGGTTCGCGTATCCGTATGAACGGCTCGCCGGCGTAGGATTTTTTGACGATGTCCGTACATTCGGCGGCGGTCAGGGATGTCTTAATGTAGATGGTCGACAATATCCCGCGGTTGATTGGCAGCAGGTGCGGGGAGAAGGTCATTGTTACCGGCTTGCCGGCGGCGAACGACAGCTCCTGCTCCATCTCCGGCGTGTGCCTGTGCCTGTGGCCTACCGCGTACGCGCTGAAATTTTCGTTTGCTTCGGGGAAGTGCGTGTTCTGTTTAAGCCCGCGCCCCGCCCCGCTGACCCCGGACTTTGAATCCGCGATAACCCACTCTATTTGCGCACCGCTTTTGTAAAGGGGGAGCAGCGGCAGTAGTATGCACGTTACATAGCAGCCGGGGTTGGCGATGATTTGCGCGCCGGCTATCTGTTGGCGGTAGTGTTCCGTCAGCCCAAATACCGCTTTTTCAATAAGGCGCGGCGCGGGGTGCTCGGTGTACTTTGCGTCGCAGTACCACTTTTTGTAGACTTCCGGGTCTTTGAGCCTGAAATCCGCGCTCAGGTCGATCACCCGTATCCCCCCGTCGATAAGCGGCAGCAGGAGCCCGGCGCTTGCCGCGTGCGGCAGGCAGGAGAAGACGCAGTCCGCATCACGCTTTTGGGCGTCCTGCGGCGATATCAGCACGTCGTCGTTAATTCCCATAAGCCCTGGGAAGACGGCGGAAAGTTTTTGCCCGTCATAACTTTGTGACGATACGTAATCTATTGATACGTATGGGTGAAAAGCGAGCATTCTCACAAGCTCCGCGCCCGTGTAGGATGTCGCGCCGAGTATCCCGATTTTGATTTTTTTGTCCATGCCGGCGTATCCGTGTCAGAAAGGTGGTCGAAGGCTATAATATAATAAATTGGCGCGGGGGGGTGGGGGTTTTAATTTTACCTATTGAACCTCGCCGTGGCATTATGTATATTTATCTTTGTTGAATATACTCTTACCGTCGCCATAGACATCAAAAAAACATGAAAATAATTGCCGACAGACAAATTTACAAAGTCGAGGAAGTTTTCTCCGATTTGGGCGCGGTCACCGTTATTCCGAGTAACAGGATTAACCGGGAGTTGTTGTCGGACGCCGACATCCTGCTTGTCCGTTCGGTCACCCAGGTTAACGCTTCGCTTTTGGAGGGGACACCGGTCAAATTCGTAGCGAGCGCGTCTATCGGTGTGGATCATGTCGATCCGGAATACCTGCGTGAAAACAACATAGGTTTTGCGCACGCTCCGGGCTCCAGCGCCGATTCGGTCGCCGAGTACGTCGCGGCCGCGCTGCTCGAAGTCTGCGTCAAGAGCGGGCGGCGGCCTGATGAACTTAAACTTGGGATTATCGGTGCGGGGAATGTCGGCAGCAGGGTCTGCAGGATTGCCACGGCTCTCGGCATGGAGTGTATTCTCAACGATCCGCCGAAAAGGGTACTTACCGGAAACGAAATCTACCGCCCTTTGGAAGAAGTTCTTGAACAGAGCGACATAATTTCGTTGCATGTGCCGCTTATTAGCAGTAGGACGAATACAACCTGTCACATGGTTGGGCGGGAATTTGTTTCGCGGATGAAGCAGGGGGCGGCGCTGATAAATACTTCCCGTGGCAGGGTTATAGACGAAAAAAGTTTTAAAACGGTCTGTTCGCGTCTCGGCATAATTGTCCTCGACGTATTCGAAAAAGAGCCGGCAATAAGCGTTGAAACCCTGCGGCTCGCCGATATTGCCACGCCGCATATCGCGGGGTATTCCGCCGACGGGAAGCTCAGGGGCACAGATATGATTTACAGGAGCGCCGGCGCGTTTTTCTTTAAGGATGTCGCGTGGAATTTGGAAAAATGTGAGCTGCATAATCAGAAGTACACGATTGATTTAAGAGCATCAAAAATCCCGATTTACGACGCTGTAAGGCGCGCCTATTCCATTATGCGGGACGACGAGCAGTTCAGGCATATATATTCCGTACCCAGGGAGGAGCAGGTAAAATTTTTTGAAAGCCTCCGCGCCAACTATCCCCAAAGGCTCGAATTCTCACATTTCACAGCGGCGCTGGGGGAGCGTCACTCGGACGCGGCGGAGGTTTTGAGGGAGTTGCGGTTTGAGGTGTCAATCCCCATCTCCGCGTAATTCATCCTTGCTTCTTTTCATTATTCCCTCAATCTCCCGCAGCACCCCATTCACCCCGTCCCCCGTAACCGCAGACATTCCCAGCCAACCGTCGGGGATTTTGACGGTTTCATCATCATCCGGCAATGTATCTGTCTTGGTCATAATAAAACACTTGGGCTTGGCCGCGAGATGCTCGCTGTAATGTGTCAGCTCGTTCAGCAAAACTTCCGCGTCGCGCACGGGGTCTTCGGAGGTCGATTCCACCATTATCGCCAGCACGCTCGTCCGTTCAATGTGCCTCAAAAAGCGTATCCCCATCCCCTTGCCCTTATGGCAATCCTCAATAAGCCCCGGAATATCTGCCACAACGTAGGATGAGCCGAAGGGGCCGCTGTTGTTTTTGACGATGCCGAGGTGCGGCTCTTTTGTAGTAAAGGGATAATCCGCGATTTTGGGCCTCGCGTGGGATATACGTGACAAAAACGTCGATTTGCCCGCGTTTGGCCGCCCTACAAGCCCGACATCGGCCAGTACTTTAAGGACAAGCCGCAAGTTTTTTTCCTCGCCCGGTTTCCCCGGTTCGCAAAATTCCGGGCTGGGATTGAACCGAGTCACCAAAGCTGCGTTGCCGCGCCCTCCGCGCCCTCCTTTCGCGATAAGCTCCCGCTTGCCCGCGCTCAAACAGTCGAGGATAATCTCGCTGCTCGCCTCGTCATAAACCGTAGTCCCCAAAGGCACGGGTATCACCACATCCTCGCCGCTCTTCCCCGCCTGCTTCTTCCCCTTGCCGTGCGCCCCCCTGTCCGCCTTGTAATGACGCCGGTACGCTACATCCTGCAAGGTATGGATCTGCCCCGACCCCACAAAATAAACGCTCCCTCCCCGACCGCCGTTCCCGCCGTCAGGCTTCCCTTTGGGTTTATACTTTAACCTCTCATAAGAATGGCATCCATTACCGCCATCCCCGGCTTTTATTTCGATTGTGGTTTCGTCGATAAACATGAGGATAAATATACGTGATGCCGCGGGGGGCGGTTCAATAAAATTATGATAATAGCCACTTCCTCTATTTTACAACCGCCATATTCCATATTTTTGAATATTTCCTGCCGCCGATATGCGCTTCCATGCGGCAGCGGTATATTCCGGGGCCGTATTTTCGGAGGTTGACTCTAAATTCGTTCCAGCCGGGGAAATCGCCCGTCAGGCCGTCGGTTATTCTGAATGTGTCCATGCGCCTGCCAGTTATTGAATATATGTCGAGCCTGACGTTTGTCGCCGGCCCGCTGAACTGGTATTTGAAGGTTGTGTGCGTATCGTCACGCGATGTTGGGTTGGGGAAGTTCCAAAATGTAATCGCGTCTCTTGGATTTATGAAGTCTTCCTCCCTTGTGATAGCGCCGCCGTAGGCGAATGAGCGCGCCGCGTCAAAACCGTTCTGGGGCCAAAAAATTGTATCTGATGAGAGAATATTATGTAATTGCCACCTGTAAACCATGCCGTCGCTCGCCACGGCAAACAGGTCGGGAGGGTTGCCGGCATTTCGGTCGCGGTGAATGAGCGGGGAAGTGGTTACTGGCGCACCGGTTGACAGCGGCCAGCGCGACTGCGGGACAGGCCATGAGCCGATCCGCGATACGGGACGCCTCGCGTCGGTACCGAGCGCGTCGACGAAGCCGCCGGGGAGGATGTACGGATATATGAGGGAATCGCCCAAAGTCAAAATAGTATCAATTGTTGCTGCGGAGAGGTCCCACAGGCTGTCGAGCGTCCCGTTTTCCCTGCGGAAGGTCACCACGCCGCGCGCTTTGTCGGCGGTTTCAATTTTGGTGATGCCGAACGTCAGGCGTTCGCCGGTAGGCGAGGAGAAGAGGACTAACGGTTGGTTCCTCTCCGTCGTGGATGCCACTATCGGCGAAGTCGCGATGCTACCGCGCAGATTCCAGTACCTGTTGTCGAGATAGGCCGGCCACCTGCTCAAAAGCGCGCCCTTGCGGTTGAGGGCGTAGACGCCGTTTGTCCCGCCGACGATTATGTCGAGCGTGCCGTCGCGGCTTAGATCGGCGAGGGCGGGGGCGGAGTGGTTGCGGGAGTAACGTTCGCGGGTCGCGCGGTTTTGGGGGTCGATGTGGTGAATATTCGCCCAGTCGTTGGGCGCCGCTGTCCAACCTTGCGCGAGCCTGAGTTCCCGTGTATAAACCCACACGCCTTGCCGGCTGTCGGTGACGACGATGTGAGGTTTGCCGTCGGTATTGTTATCCAGATTACCAGTGACGAGGGTGAACGGAGGGATGCCGTTCGGGACTTTTATATGGTCAATTATGTCTGCGGATTTTATGATGGACAGGGTACCGTCGTCCTGTATAACGGTAAATGTTTCTGTATCATCATTGTCCTTTAATACGGCAATAGCGTTTACGGGTGAATTAGAGTTCACGGGTATTATTGCCGTATCGTTGACATTATTAGCCGCGCCGGTGACAATTCTTCCGTCAGCCAGCCCGACAACCCATGTTCTGTTGCTAATCCCGCAAACATAAGTTGATGGCGCGGCTGGTTACGTCAGGGTCTCTTTATCATTGATATTCAATGAGTTATAGATGTGCAATGAATTTTCAAGCGACGGGACGTAGATTCGGTTTTCAATCGCGGTTGGAAATGTGAATGCTCCCGGTATAGTGTCGAAAAATGTTATGTTGATGGCCGTATCGGCAGGGTTTCCCTTATAGTCAAACAATGCAATGTTGGCGGTAAAATTTCCGTATGATTCCCGCCTTTCCCCGTTCACCGAATACAGATAAAAGCGTCCCGATTCGCCCAGGAGCGCCAATACCGTGACACTATTACTGTTACCGTTATTTGATGACGATTCGTTAATGTTGGCGACGAGCGGATCGAAAAAATTGTCTGGCGCGGCTCTGCGTGGCCAGCCTTGCGTGATAAAGTCGTGGGTTACGGTCATAATAAAATTACTGTCCGAATAGTTGATGACAGTATCATTTTGGAAACTCAGCGACAGTTCTCTGCGCGGCGAGACGCTTGCGTGGTTAAAATCAATATTGAGGTAAGAGTGGCCACCGTCGTTCGAGCGCGTTGACGGGCGTGAGTAGGGGCCGAACCCCCAAACGTCGGCGGTGACCCTGCCGTCGCGCCTTACAGTATGCGGGAAGACGTCTTCCGCGCCGCCGTAGTCGAACGCTGCCTGATAGAACGCGTCTATGAACAT
>JAITFQ010000046.1 GCA_031281225.1 Chitinispirillales bacterium | reverse complement strand
ATAACGGCGGTAGTGAGGCCGCTACAACCCTGAAACACGGAGGTTCCAATAGATGTTACGCTGTTGGGGATGGTGATGGAAGCAAGGCGGGTACAGCCGAAAAACGCCTGGTTTCCGATGGTAAGCAAACCTTCGTGAAGCGTGACGGAAGTGAGGTTGACACAACCGCGAAACGCCTCGCTTCCGATAGAGTCCACACTGTTAGGGATGCTGACGGAAGTAAGGCCCGAATTCAAAAACGCTATATTTCCGATAGATGTCACGCTATTGGGGATAGTGACGGCAGTAAGGTTGGTAGCACCAACGAATGCTCTGTTTCCGATTGAGGTCACGCCATCTTCAATAATTACATTAGTGACGGAGAGCCTGGAATCATACCAGGGGATACTCTGATTGTTGGCATAATTCGCCATAGCCCCGGTTCCGCCGTTCGGGCTGACAGTAAGCGTCCCCCCGCTCAGCGTAACGGTGGTTCCGCCCGAATTCCATGTCTGCGCCCCCGCCATCTGCGCCCAGCACACCGCCGCGACCGCCGCGGCGGCAGCCATTTTTTTTGTAAAAGCAAACGCTTTCTTCATAAAACCACTCCTTACTGTTAATAAATTGTTGATAAAACGTTGATAATCCACAGGCCCTCCCCGATACGCCCGAAGTCTCCCTGTATAATATAAACCGTTGAGACAATCAAAAGTGTTACTTTTTTTAATTTTTTTCTGTCATGCCGGAGAAAAATGTCGAACCGGATAGTGCCCATCGCACGCAAGCGTAATTGTGCCTATGCGAACTGACTAATTTTTTAGGTTGAGCCATAAATTTTTTACGGAGTTGGCGTGGAAATATATTATATTTGGTGTTAGCGGGGATTTTTTTGACGTGATATGCCCCATAAAAATTAACTTTCCCAACGGAGTCCGCCCGAGAGATGCTTTTCTTTTGGATAATACTTTTTGTTACGGCGTTTTTAGGCTGTATAGCGCTGGTATTTTATCTCACCATTGAGCTGAACGAGCTTGAAAAAGTGACGGGGGCGCTGGCGGAGGATGTAAGGAAGCGGTATGGGAAAAATGAGAAAAATGGAAAAAAACGCAACTGAACAGGCCCTTTCGCTGGTAAACGACAGCGTTCGGAAGCTCAAGGCCTATCACCTTGAGCCTGAAGAATACGCCGTTAAGCTCAATCAGAACGAAAACCCGCACGACTGGCCGGCGGAGGTTAAGGAGCGGGCGGCGCGGTTTCTTGTCGAGCGCCCGTGGAACAGGTACCCGAATTTCGTCCCCGATGCCCTGAAAGAGAAACTCGCCCGGTACGCGGGCGTTGCCCCGGCCAATGTGATTGTCGGCAACGGGTCAAACGAAATGCTCTTAGTGCTGCTCCTGTCTTTCGCGGCAAAGGCAAAGTCGGCGGTCATCTGTTCGCCCACGTTTACCGTCTACAAATTGCTGTGCGACGGGATGGATACGCGCACGGTTAATGTCAGTTTAGACAACAACTTACAGTATGACGTCAACGCGATAAAAAAAGCGGTTAGCGACAATCCGGGGTCAATGCTCATTATCTGCTCGCCAAACAACCCCGTCGGCAACACCCTGTCCGAAGACGATTTCAAAAGCATCCTCGATATCCACACCGGCGTATGTATTCTCGACCAGGCTTACGTGGAGTTCGGCGGGTTCGACGGGATAAAATTCCTGCCCGATTACCCGAACCTCATCATCGCCCGCACTTTCTCAAAAGCTATGGCCGCCGCGGGCCTGCGGCTCGGGTACATGATCGGCGCCGCCGAGATGATTGCGGAGATCAACAAGATAAAACTGCCGTACAACATAAATTTTTTCACAGAATACACCGCGTCGCTAATCTTAGAAAACACGGCAATAATAAAAGATACCGTAAGCGTAATCATCGACGAACGGGACAAGCTCGTCAACCGCCTCGCCGCGCTCCCATTTGAAAACGTCTACCCAAGCGAAGCAAACTTTATCCTCGTCCGCACGCCGCAAAAACAGAAATTATTCGACCGCCTGAAAAAAGACGGTATCTTAATAAGGGACGTATCCTCGTACCATTTGCTTGAAAACTGCCTGCGTATCAGCGTAGGCACAAAGGACGAAAATATAAAACTATGTGAATCGTTAGATAATTTTTTCACACAAAATTGACTTTTTTTATTATATTTATTTTGAAAGGAAATAATCTATAAATGACAACCACCCGCAAATCCGCCATCTCCCGCGCCACCAAGGAAACCGACATCCGCTTAGTCCTCGAAATCGACGGCGACGGCTCGGACTGCTCCGGGAAAATTAAAAGCGGCGACGGTTTTATGGACCACATGCTCACGCTCTTCGCGCGGCACGGGCTGTTTGACCTGAGCGTCGACTGTAAAGGGGACACGCACGTCGATTTCCACCACAGCGCGGAGGACATCGGTATCTGCCTCGGGATGGCGTTCCGGCAGGCGCTCGGCGATTTTACTGGGATAAAGCGCTACGGAACCGCCTTTGCCCCCATGGACGAATCGCTCGCGCGGGTTTGCCTCGATATATCGGGCAGGCCGAATCTAATTTATTCGGTGCCGCTGACCGACAGGAAAATCAATAATTTTGAGTGCGACCTCGCCGAAGATTTCTTCAAGGCTTTTTGCGACCACAGCGGCGCGACCGTGCACGTTGACCTGATACGGGGGCGCAACAGCCATCACTCCTTAGAGGCGGTATTCAAAGCCTTCGCCCGCGCGCTGTCGGACGCCTGCGCGATAAATGAACGCGCCGCGGGCTTGGTGCCAAGCACCAAGGGGGTCATATAAAGCCGACGAAGCTGAAACCGAAGCCGCTGCTGCTCCACTACTACATAACCAACCGTTGCAACGCACGCTGCGAGTTTTGCCTGATATGGCAGGAACAGCCCAAAATAGACGCCGCGCTCGGCGATGTTGTTTCAAATTTGCGGCAGGCGCGTGAGGCGGGGTGCAAGTTTGCGGACTTTACGGGCGGCGAGCCGCTTCTGCATCCGAAACTCCCGGAGTTTTTGGCGGCGGCAAAAAAATTAGGGTTTGTGACGTCGGTGACGACGAACTGTTTACTTTTCTCGGAGCGCGCGGGGGAACTCGCCGGGCTTGTCGACCTGCTTCATTTTAGCATTGACGCGGACAGCGCGGAGCTGCATGACAAGATTCGCGGGGGGGAATCTTACAACCGCGTTATTAACAGTATTGACGCCGCGCTTGCGAATAAACTGTACCCCGATTTGATGTTCACGTATACCGAAGAAAACATCAACGCCATAGAGGGCGTTTGGAAGCTCGCGCGGGAAAAACGGTTGATTCTGATCCTCGACCCGGTGTTCGCAACTTCGGGTGGGGAAGATAAGGTCAGCCGTAACGCGCATCGCCAAGCCCTTGATTTTTCTAAAAAAAAGGGCGTATACCTGAATCGCGCGCATCTGTTATTACGCGACATGGGGGGTAACCGCGTCCGCGACCCGTTGTGCCGGGCGGTCAGTTCGACGGTAGTAATCACGCCGGATAACAGGTTGGCGCTTCCCTGCTATCATCACCGCTGCGTCAATGTCGGCATCAACGGAGATCTCGCCGGTGTTTTGCGTTCGCGTGAGCGGGAGGAGGCGCTATCAAAAGAGGGGCGGTATTCATTTTGCGAGGGCTGCCATATTAATTGTTACTTTGACCCGACGTATCAATTCGCCGGAGGGCGGTTTTGGCGGGAATCGGTGAGGAGCAAGCTACGGTACGCGGTTACGAAATATTTGCTGTACAGGCGGCCCTGGCCGATTTGGGGCTTTAAAAAACCGACATCCTTAGGTATGCCCATAACAATAGACGAATACGGCAGTACGCCGACAGCAGGAAAAAGATCGTAAAAATCGGCGGGGTTATTATTTGGTGAATAAAAAAATTTGTTATACAGGTAGATTTTGTATTATATTATTGGTATTAATCGCCATAAACGCAAAACAAACAAAAACGGTGGTCTATGCGTATACGTTGCTGGGGTTCGAGGGGGTCTTTTCCGGTTAGCGGGATGGAATTTATCCGCTACGGCGGCGATACCGCGTGTGTCGAGGTGGAATCAAGCAAGGGCGACGTAGTGTTGCTCGACGCGGGGACGGGTATCCGCGCTTTCGGCAATCAGTTTGCCGCGGCGCAGGAGAAGGTTGTCCACCTTGTGCTTTCGCACGCCCACTTGGATCACATCATGGGCTTCCCGTATTTTCAACCGATTTATGACGAACACGCTATCCTCAACATATATGGCGGCCAGTGCGGAGCGGGCTCAATGGAAACCGCTTTGCGCAAACTGATGCGCCCCCCATATTTTCCGGTTGACCTCAGCGCGCTGCCGGCAGAGATTAACTTTCACGAAGTCGGCGCAGACACGTTTAATATAGGCGTACTGAAGTTTACCCCGATACGCCTGAACCACCCGAACGGCGGGTGCGGATACCGTATTGAGGAGAAGGGGAAGGTTTTTATTTTTCTGACCGACAACGAACTGCAACGCGACAATCCCGACACCGGTCTGTACGAGTATTTCGAGGGGTTGTGCGAAAAGGCCGACCTTCTCATACACGACGCCGAATACACGGAGGAAGAATACCCGCAGCACGAGTCGTGGGGCCACTCCAAATATACGGATGTGATAAAACTCGCCCTGGCGGCGGAAGTCAAGCGCGTAGGCTTGTTCCACCTCAACGCCCTGCGGACGGACGACCAAATGGACGCGATTGTCGCAGACGCCAAAAAAATCATCCGTGAGAGCGGAGCAGCTACCGAATGTTTTGGGATCGGGACTGGATTTGAGGTCGTTATCTAAAACCCCGCCTACAATTTCATGCTCCTCAGCCTTTCAACTCTCTCCTCCATAGGCGGATGCGTGCTGAACAGTTTGAACATTGCGCTGCCTCTGAACGGATTCACGATGAACATATGAGACGTAGCGGGGTTTGCCGTGTCTTCCGACATCGGCGATGCCGCGATGCCGCTTTGCAGGCGTTGCAGAGCGCTTGCGAGGGCGTTTGGATTTTTGCACATACGCGCCCCGGTCGCGTCTGCCATGTATTCGCGCCTTCTCGATACGGCCATCTGGATAATCATCGCGGCTATGGGCGCGAGTATCAGCGCGAGCAGCGCCCCCCAGCCTCCGCCTCTGCTGCCGCCCCGCCTGCCGCCGGAAAACATCATCATCCGCGCGATAAAGGTGATAGCGCCGCCGAGCGTGGCGGCCAGGGTACTGATCAGCGTGTCGCGGTTTTTCACGTGCGCAAGCTCATGCGCCATCACCGCTTCAAGCTCCTGATCGTTCAAGAGCTTCATTATACCATCGGTAGCCGCCACCGCGGCGCGCGACGGCGAGCGGCCGGTCGCGAAAGCGTTTGGGCTTGGGTTGGGGATAATGTATACGCTGGGCATAGGCATACGCGCGTCCTGCGCGAGGCGTTCTACCATATTATAGAGCCTCGGAGAATCACTCGGCCCGACCGGCCGCGCCTTGTACATTTTGAGGACGATTTTGTCGGAAAACCAAAACATGCCGAAATTCATCAAGCCGGCAAACACAAGCGCCATAATGGCAACATTCTTGCCGCCATAGGAATAGCCTATAGAGACCAAAATGCCGGTCAGAACGGCGAGAAGCATGGTCGTTTTTATTGTGTTCAAACTGCACCTCCTGTTATCGGTTATGGATTATTTACAGATTTCACGATTAAATACTCAGATAAATATAATACATTCCGCCATCACCCTGGCGCAATTCTTAAAAAAATCCCGCCTTATCCTCTCGGCACTTTTATTATATTTACTGATTGAAAGGAATCATCCAACATGAAAAAACACCGCCTGATAATTTCCGTCCTGTTTTTGGCAGTTTTCCCCCTCGCCGCCCTCGCCTCAGACGCCGCAAGCGCGGATGGCGGCGAGGATATACTTATGGCGATGGCGCGGCTTGTCATGCAACTCGGGGTGATCGTCATGCTCGCACGGTTCGCCGGGCTTCTGTACCAGAAAGTGAAAATGCCGATACCGTCCGTCCTCGTCGAAGTGCTGATCGGCGTGCTCATCGGCCCGTACCTGCTCGGCGGCTTCCCCTTGCCGGGGCTTCCAAACGGCCTCTTTCCGATTACATCCGGCACGGGGCTCCCCGTTTCGCCGGAACTCTACGGAATAGCGTCTATCGCGTCGATAATCATGCTGTTCTGCGCGGGGTTAGAAACGAATTTGGCGCTGCTCCTGAAATTCTCTTTTGTGGGGCTGCTTGTGGGTTTCGGCGGCGCGGTTTTGGCTTTCACCGCGGGGGCGGGGGTCGCGTCGTTCTTCTTCGGCATACCGTTTTTCAGCCCGATTGCGCTCTTCCTCGGCGCGATCTGCGCGTCGTCATCTACGGGGATTACCGTGCGCATACTCACCGAGAAGCGCAAGATGGACTCGCCGGAGGGGGTGACGATCCTCGCGGGGATGGCGATAGACGACGTGCTCAGCGTTATCGCCCTGACCGCCGTAACTGGTTACATTGCCGCGACGACAATGGGCGGGGCGTCGGGGGCGTCGACGGAGCCGGTACTTATCATCACAAAGGCCGTGTTAGTCTGGTTCGGCTTCACCGCGGCGGGGATACTTTTCGCCGGGCCGCTCTCGCGGGCGATAAAAAGGTTCAAAACGGTGACGCATATCTCCACTTTCGCCCTGAGCCTCGCGTTTATTTTGGCGGGAATATTTCAAATGTCGGGCCTCGCGATGATTATCGGAGCGTACGTCGTCGGCCTCAGCCTCTCCAAGACCGACCTTACGGACACGGTGAACGACGCGCTCGAAGTCCTGCACAGCTTTTTCGTCCCTGTGTTCTTCATAGTGATGGGGATGCTCCTCGACATGCGCGCCATCATGTCCAAAGAGGTGCTGATGTTCGGCGCGATTTACACTTTCGTGGCGGTGGCGGCGAAAATTTTGGGCTGCGGCATCCCCACCCTGTTCATGAACTTCAACCGCCTCGGCGCGCTGCGGATCGGCACGGGGATGGCGCCGCGCGGGGAGGTGGCGTTCATCGCGGCGGGAGTCGGGCTGTCGTCGGGCATAATAGACCGCAGCCTGTTTGGAGCGGGGGTAATGATGGTGCTCTTCGCCGACCTGCTCGTCTCACCAATCTTATCCGCGCTATTCCGCGACGACAGGAAGGGGACCAAAAAAACGTTTAAGGTGCGGGATACGGTGTTTACCAAAATAGAATTGGCGTCACGAGAACTGACGGGGCTTTTGGAAGGGCGGATTGTCCGGGCGTTCAACTCGGAAGGTTTTTATATCCACTCCGTAGTAATTGAGGGCCGCAACCTTTACCATCTGCGCAAAAACGAAACGCTCATAACCCTCCACTGCCTGAAAACGGGTTTGGAATTCGAATCCGACGCGCAGGACGTGATATTCATCAAAACCACGGTACATGAAACGCTTTTGCAGATAAACGACATCATCGTAAACATCAAGGATTTGATAAAACCCGAGAGCGAAAGTTTGATGAAAGAGCTCACCGACGCGACATGGCGGGCGGAAGCGGAGATTAAAAGCGCCCTGCTGCCAAACAGTATCGCCCCATCCCTCAAAGCGCGGACGAAACTGGAAGTTATCGAGGAGTTGATCGGCGTGCTTTGCAAAGCGGGCATTGTTAAGGACGACGACAGTAGCGAGGCGATAAACGGCATCATGGAGCGCGAGGCCTCCATGAGCACGGGAATGCAGTACGGTGTGGCGCTGCCGCATTGCCGGACAGACGCGGTAGACAAAATTACGGTAGCCGTCGGAATCTCGCGCAAGGGGATTGACTACGAATCAATCGACGGGGAGCCGTCGACTATTTTTGTGCTAATCCTGTCGCCGAAAAGTTCGGAGAGTTCCTATTTGCAATTTTTGGCGAACGTGTCGGCACTGCTTAACAGCTCGGAGATGAGGTCAAAGTTACTTCTGTGCAAGACGGAGGGGGAGGTTTATCACTTCTTTATGATCGGGCTGGGGAATTAAAAAACAGGGGCGGATAATTACCCGCCCCCGCAATAAAAAAACTACTTCACAATAATCGCGGTAACCCCTGCCCTTCTGCCGGCTACGTTCGTTTCTACAATGTAGCGGCCTGCCGGAACCCTGGATAGCGATATCCGGGCGTTGCCGGCGGCTTGGAAATTGGCTACGGTCTTGCCGCGCATGTTTACAAGCCTCACCTGCATTTCAGAGTTGTCTACGCCAATCACATTCAAAGTCCTGCCGCGCACGGTTACGACGGGGGCGCGGTTGATGGTGTTGGCGCCGGCGGCGGTTCTGTCGCGGATGGAGGTTGGGGTGCCGGGACGCGTGACCAGCAATACATCCGCGCCGTCTGCGGCGGTATGCCACTCGCTGGCGAACTCATTGAAGTCATAAAGTACCACATTATCAACCTTGACATTGTCAAAGTAGATAACGCCGTTGTAGGGCGTATCCTTGGCAAAATACTGGATTACAATCCCCACTACCTGAGAATAATTGGGCGGTGAATTGTCGTGCGGCACGAAAGAGGTTACGGGAACACTGATAGTATGCCACACACCCTGCTCCATACCGGTCAGCATAAACGATTCATCTTGAGCCGGGCTCCATGTCCAGCTGCTACTACCCATCTTTATCACGGGGACAATCATGAGATTGTCGTCGCTCCCCTCTTCAATGAACATTTCAAACGTAAAATTCGTCCGCCCTGAGAAATTAAGAGTACCCCGCTCAACCATCAATTCGTTCCAGGGGCCTCCATCAGCGGCAGATCCCTCAGGCGGCAGGTTGGTCATGGTGAGCTTCATGGCCATATCGCCGTCGGGTATATCAATGTCGACCTCTCTTATCTGAATTTGGTCGCGATGCAGGCTGTCAAGATACCTGAGCGCGGGTTCGGTTGTAGCGAAACTGCCGAATTTGGTAGGATTGCCTTCCGTCATCGACCAGCTTAACACGCCGAGGTAACCGTTGTCAAAAGCGTACTTAAAGGCGTCTCTTATGTCAAGCGGGGTGTCGTAGTAATGCGGATACGCCCCCGGCCCCCAGCTTTGAGCGGGAAACTCGCCGATGAGAACAGGTCTGTCAAATTCCCAACTATCCGCCGTTCTATAAAACGGCGATTGGTTTCTTGTCTCATGTTCAGGATAGTGGTGCGCCATATAAAAATCGAGCCATCCGTCCTCGTCACCGCCCTTTGCTATAAGATTTTCGGTGGTATACATGTTTACGTACCTGTGGAAATTATGTATGCCGGTAGACGCCATCTTATTTGTCCTGCGGCGCACTTCACCGGCAATCCTGTTCGTAACCCTTAAAACATCATCGTGGTCTATCCGTGTTGTAGCCCAGCCATACTGCGTCATTCCTTCCGGTTCGTTGAACACTTCCCAGCACATAATCGCCGGATGGTTGCCAACAGCCTCCAACATCGGTACAAGCGCGCTGTCGATGTATGTTTCAAGGTTTTCCGGCGAGGTCAAAAGCAGCCGGTTGCGTTCTACCGCATCCGGGGTTTTATTGTTGCCGTCATTATGGAGCATGTCAAACGAGAAGAGGCACATTGAGACTACAATTCCATAATTGTAGGCAGAATCAAGAACCGCCCGCATGTTGGCTATTGTCCTTGACCCTATGCCCGTCACCGCGCCCTCGGCATTGATCTTGGGGCATTCCCGCGCATCGGTGTGCAACCACCACCTCACCGCGTTACCCCCCGCGCCGCGAATCTGCTTGAACTGGTTAACAAAAGCGTTGATGTTGACAGGAGTATCCCCAACATCTCTGCCAAAATTGTTCCAGGCGATATTCATGCCCGAAATAAAAACAGGCTTGCCGTTGATGACAAGCCTGTTATTGCCATTGATAACGATAACGCTGTCCTGCGCAGTCTGCGGCGCCACCTGCGCTGCCGCCCCCGCCATCACCCCCACCGCCGCGACGACCGCCGCTGCCATTTTAAGTTTCCGAATCATTCGCCCCTCGTTTCGTTAAGGTTTTTAATTTACTGAGAAAAAAGGCTTCACCCGGAGCCAATTTCTTGAACTCTCATCTATTACAGTGGTTGTCCACTTGGACAGTTTGTTAATCCGCCGGCAATGGACGGCACGCACGCGCTACCCAAAGATGAATTCCCATACTTACAGTGTTAGTCAAGAAATTTGGAAACTCCGGACAAAGCCGTTATTTTCCCATAATTACAATATAATATTTAACGGTTCTTAAAGTGTTCCGCTAAATTATCCAGTTGCCCCTTGGAGGGCTTGACCTTGGGTGACTTAGCCCCTATGTTCTTCATCGACAGGGATATCCGCCGCTTCTTCGTGTCAACCTTCAATATCCGCACGTCGACCCTGTCCCCCACCCCTACCACCTGATCGGGCGTTTCGACATACTCGTCCGCAAGCTGGGAGATATGGATTAGGCCGTCGCACACGGCGTTGATGTTCACGAATACGCCAAACTGGGTGATGTTCGTAACTCTGCCGGAGACAACCGCGTTTTCCTTGATGTCGGCCAGTTTAACTTTCCTCTTCGCTTTTTGGGAAACTATCCCCTGAAAGCGCTGGGCGGCCTGTACCTGCGGAATCAGTTTCTTTTGCAGGTAGGTTCTTTGGAGCGGGTCGTCTATCGGGTACGATAGCAGTGTGTCGGGGTTTGAAACGATGGTTTCGTGCGACACCGTGAGCTCGTTGACCACCTGTTCCAAAAACGGGAACTGGTCGGGGTGGACTGTGGAGCGGTTTATCGGGTCTTCGGCGTTGGGTATCAGGATGAACCCGGCGATGTTTCTGAACGCCGTTTCGGTCATCCCCTTCACTTGCAGAAGATCGTTTTTGGCGTCTATGGACTCGGCGGCGTCGAACGCTTTGATCGCAGCGAGCAGCTCTTTGGGCAGGCAGCGAAACTTTGAAAGAGGCGAATCGGCGATATCCTTGATGGATATGCCTCTCAAAAGTTGCGCGTGTTCGAGAATTCTGCCCACCACTTCCATGAACTTGCTTTCGGAAAGCGCGTCTTGCAACGGGTGCACGGTGTAGAGGGAGGCTCCGAGGCGCGAGATGAGTGAAATCGGCTTCAGGTACGTAATAGCGAGACCGTAGAGCGCCATCGTGCGGGCGTCGAGTATGGCGAACTCGCGCTGCTTCATATAATCGGACTTGCACGGATCGGCTTTAGGGTCGGCCTTAACCCTTATTACCTCAAGCTGACAGCCTAAATAGTCACTCGCTTGTTTTATAAAGTTTTCGGGGATGTCGGCAGAACCTTCGGCCGCCAGAATCCGCGAGGGGCGGTGACGGTTAAAGAATTGGCGCAGGCGCTCGCTGAGGTACGACCTCCCGTCGCCCGGCTTTTTCTCGGCGGTTGCGCCCAAAAGCTCCCCGCTCGCGCTCACCGCGGTGATGACGAACTCTTTTTTGGCCGACATGTCGACGACAAAAACGGACGACGCAGCCTGCTCTTTCGCAAACTCCTTACTGAGCCCGCCTATAATCTCCTTGGCCGCCCACGCTTCTATCTGCGTCCTAATGCCGTCCTTTACGTCCGGCTCTATCGACGGATGCAGGAGCCGGAGCCACATGTCGTCTATAATCTCGCAAATACAGTCAAACGACGTGGAATCGGGGTTTGAGATGATGTGCTGGCGGAAAAGTTCGGCTATCCTGAACAGTTGGACATTGAGCTTGAGCTTTATCTCCTTAGAATCTTCGGCGATAAACAGACGCAGCAATTCCTCGTTTGTGAACTCCTCAAGCGGCATGAACCTCCCCGCGTACTTGCCATACTTCTCGTCCTTGCGGCTCTTGGGGATAATCTCGAAGAACCCGTCCTCGCGCAAAAACTCTCTTGCCATCATCCTGACCGTATCGTCGTAGGCGAACCGCTCGGCTAGTAGGTCTTTTACCGTTTGGACGACGTCGTCGACGCTTTTGAGCGACGGGTCCTTCCCTACGTACGCCTCGGCGAGCTCCTCTATGGGCACGGCCTCCTCCGTCTGGGCGGCGATTAGGTCGGCGAGGTCGTCGATCCCCTTCTTCGCGGCCAGTTGCCCCTTGCTCCGCGGGTTGGGGCGCAATGGGATGAGGATGTCGTCGAGCATGTGCGGGTCGGTGACGTGGTTGATCCGCTTCTCAAGCGCGGGGGCCAGCTTCCCTATCTTCTTATAGGCGTTGGCGACGCGCTTACGCTTTACCGCGAGTTCCTCCATGCCGTCAAGGTAGCCGTATACGTCCCACAGCGCCGCGACGTCGGTATGCACGGACAGTTGCCGGCAATACTCGGCAAGGTAATAGGGGTTGTCACCCTTCTCGTACGAGGTACATAGAAGGTCCGTCAGGTCGCGGGGCAAGCCCCACTTTTCGCTTATTTGTTTAGAATACTCTATCATCAACGGTTACGGCTTTTGGGGAGTTGAAAGTTTAAAATTCTGGATAGAATATAAAACATGGGTTACCTCTAATACAATAGATAATTAAAAATAATTAAAAATAATTTTTAAAAAAAATATGGACGGGTTATAAGCCCGCCCATATTATTACGGCACGGGAGGTTTTTTATTTTTTCTTAGCCGCCTTTTTTTTCGCAACTTTTTTCTTGGGAGTTGCCTTCTTAACCACGGTTTTCACCATGGACGCCTTCTTCGCGGCTTTCTTTTTCACTACTTT
>JAITFQ010000022.1 GCA_031281225.1 Chitinispirillales bacterium | reverse complement strand
TTCTACTTGGTATGGGTGGTCTGTTATCTGAAAATTTTCGATCATAAACCACGTACCGCTGTGTATAAAAACACCATTTATATCAAGATAGGTAAAACTGCCGTCAGACCGCATAATTTTATATTGTCCGCCGATAACGCCACGCCACGCCTCCCCCTCCGAATTAATGAGGTTTGTGCCTAAAGTTATGGGATAACCAGCAGTATCAGGTCTCCAATATAATCCATAACTACTTTCTTCTAAAATTAATTCGTACATCTCAATCTTAGTACCTTCCGGCGGCATCACCACCGGACCCGCCAATTGGGAACCGAACACTGCCGTAGCCCCGACTAAACATAGTTTCCACAATGCCTTCATGACCGCCCCCAATCAAATACACTTTTATTTTATGATTTTTTACTGCCATTAAATACAAATATACGTTATTGCTTCAAGTAATTACAAATGTTTCTGGAGAATATACCCAAGAAAAATATCATTGTCATGCGAGAAGTCAGCTTTTAAAATCTTTGGAGCGTGACTGGTGAGTCCCGACAGATAGGTAGTTTATTCTGTCGGGGCTTTTGTTCTAAAAAAACAACGTCTAGACGTCACTCCAATTTTAAAGTGAATATCGCGATCATCAGTATAGTACGAACGAAATGTTGCCATTCTGCCATCATTCTGTTGAACATTATAGTACACGATGTTCACGGCCACAGGTTTTACTTGGTATGGGTGGTCAGTTATCTGAAAATTTTCGATCATAAACCACGTACCGTTTCGTATAAAAGCACCATTTATATCAAGAACGGTAAAACTGCCGTCAGACCGCATAATCTCATAATGTCCGCCGACAGCGGCACGCCATGCCTCACCCTCTGAATTTATGAGGTTTGTGCCTAAAGTTATAGGATAACCAGCAGTGTCAGGTCTCCAAGATAATCCATAACTATCTTCTTCTAAAACCAAATCAAATATCTCACACCCAGTACCCTTCGGCATCACCATCTGCCCCGCCAAACCAACCACACCCACACCCACAACTAAACATAGTTTCCACAATGCTTTCATGACCGTCCCCCAATCAAATACAGTTTTGTTTTACAATTTTTTACTGCCATTAAATATACGTTACTGCCGCAAATAATTACAAATGTTTCTGACAGAACGAAGGTGGTGTAATGGTTGCGGCGTTTACTTTCACCGACCCCAAAAATCCGGCCCGCCGCCTGGCCCCATTGTGTTTCTCGTTCCGTCGACATTTTTGAATTTCCCGGCAGGGTCACCCGCGTTGATACACGGGGAGTAGCCCGACAATTGCCTGCCTTCGGCACCGATTTGTGTGGGGTCTATGAAGCGCGGGGGGCCAAATTGGAAGTTGGGGAGGTGCAGCAGGCGTCTGTCCCTGACTTGTGACGTATCAGTTTGCAGGTTGATGTCTATTTCTCTTGCCCTCGCTTCCGCCGCGGAACCTGTGAATACCGGGTCCATCACTATGTTGCCGTTCGCGTCGGTCGAATCCCTGTTGCGCCCGCCGCGTGTGATTTTGCCGAGTTCGGGGTCGCAGTCGAAGAAGTTGCCGTCGCCGTTGCCGAAGATACAGTTGTACCTGAACGTAATTCTTGATGAATTATCGCACCACATACCCCAATTACTGTTGAAAACTATGATGTTGTTCAGTATATGCGGGTTGCTTCGCTCGATTTTTATCCCGGCTGTAAAGTTGCTCGTTATCAGATTGTTGTGGATACGCGGGGAGCCGCCCTGCAGGGCGAGTATGCCGATGTTGCAGTTTTCAAACGCGCTGTTTCTGATGAGTGTGTTGGTGTTTCTCGCCGTAATCGCCACCGCCGCGCCTGATATCTGCGTGAATGCGATTTCGCTGTGCCTGCTGTCGGCTTCGTCGAGTATTATTCCCCGCCACGCGAAGTTGGTCAGCGCGGGGTTCTCCGGCCTGAAGGTGATTGGGTTGTTCCGCCTGCCGACGCTGTTGATGGCGCCTTGCACGCGTATTGAGACAAGGGTTGAGTCGGCCCGATCGAACGGCGCGGCCAAAAACCTTTTTTGGGCGTCGGCCTTGATGATTATCTCTGCCCCCGGAGCAATCACGAGAGTCGCCCCGCGCGCGATTAGGAGGTCGCCTTCAAGGATAAACGGCCCGTCCTCGGCCTTCCAACGGGTTTCACGGGTGATAACGCCGCTGACCCGCTGCTCGCCGGATGCCGGGGCGGCGAGGGCTAAGAAGGTTACCGTTAAGGCAAAAAAAAATTTTGTTTTCATCTGTAACATTTCCCAATATCAAAATTTCAAATACTATACTATGTATCTATCGGCAGATTAATGTATATTCTATAGTACGGAACAAACGTTTATCAAGGAGACGGCTTTGATACCAAAAAACATCATCCCCATGATTGCCCTTGCGGTGCTGACCACGATTTTGTTCGTAGGTTGCGGCAACAGTGAGAGCGCACGTATTGAGATTGATTTTTCCACCATCGCGGATTGGAAATACATGCTCGGCGTTGATCTCTATGGGACACCCTTAGACCGGGATTCAGAGGAAAATTTCACAGGTTCGCTCAGGGCGTACCTGCGCGGGATGCCTGGGGCAGGAGGCGCCGGGCCGCTTACCTGCGGCTTCACGGATGTCAGCCTTAGCGCGCCGTTTCTGCCGGAGGATGAGAGGGAGGATATAGAGCGGCGCCTGTCTGACCTGCGCGTGAGCATCTCCGAAAAAGGCGTGACGCTCAGCGATACCTCAGGCATACCGGGGGTCTACGCGGGCGGCTGGGACATCCTGCGGAGTCCCGCTAGAGTAATCCCCGCGCTGCCGAACGCCGTAATGAGCGTGGGGTCGTCGTGGGAAAGGGAGCAGCGCTTCCCGCTCCACGTCCCTCAGGGGGAAGCCGACGGACTGATGTACCAACTCTATACGCTGGATAGTCTCTACAAAACCCCGACCGGCACCCCGGTCGCCGCCATCAGTTGGGTATTCACCTACCGCGTCGCCATGAGTGGCGATGGGGAGGAGCGGGGCCAGCGCAGATCACCTTTAGTCGGTCAGGGCCGTGGTAACGCGCTTCTTGACCTCCGCAAAAAAAAATTAATCCAGTCAAAGGCAACATTTCAGGTAACGCACTCAGGCGTCAGGGGTATGGAAATCAATGAAGTGGTGCATTTTGAGATGATAGAATAGACAATATTGACGCTTCAACATACTGCGGGGGGATAGGGCAATAATTACCCAACAAGGCAAAAAATTCCTGCCGAACGCCCAAAATCAATACCCCCCGCACCCATCATATCGCTGTAAATCCCTCAATCACCGCCGCTGTCCCGTATGGCACGAAACTTGCAGTATTATAAAAATGGAGAAAGAAACCAATCGCCCTAAACGGGATAAAACAGGAGAAACTCATGATTCAGGGAATTTACACTGCCTCTACCGGAATGGTCGCGCTGGCGCAGAAGCAGGATCAGATTGCCAACAACCTGGCTAACGTCAACACAACGGGCTTTAAGCAGAGCGGGCTTTTTACGGCGGCCTACCAGAATCTATTAAAGAATGACGATGACCGGGTATTCGCGAACCGTGAGTTTAAGGTCGATCAGGTGTACGTCGACCACACCCAGGGCACAATGCGCAGAACCGGCGATGACCTCGACCTGTGCATACAGGGGAGCGGTTTTTTCAAAATCATGGCAAACGACGGCGTGCGCTATACCAGAAACGGTAATTTCTCTATTGATAATATGGGCCTGTTAGTAACCGACGACGGCTCAAAAGTCATGGGCACCGAGGGTTTTATAAGGGTGGAACCGAACGAAAAAATTACCATTACCGATAGCGGGGAAGTGATTCAAAATGGTTATAGCAAGGGTTTTTTGAAGATTGTCGATTTTCAGAAGCCTTATGAGCTAAGGCGTTGCGGCAACAGCAGATTCGCGCCTATTAATGTGGACGCGGTCGAACTGAAATCCGAGGGTTTTTTGCTGCGCCAGGGCTATCTCGAAGCCTCAAACGTAGACATGATCCGCAACATGGTGCAGATGATCTCTGCGCACCGTAACTACGAAGCGGATCAAAAAGCCCTGCACGCGCAGGACGAAACGCTCGATAAGGCAGTCAACCAAATCGCACAGGTAAGATAACGTAAAAATGTACCGTAGGGCGAATAGCGTTCGCCCGCTTGACCAAAAAAAACAATTGACAAACGTCAATTCATAGAAAGGCAACAAAAAAATGTTAAGAAGCCTGATGACAGCCGCAACTGGGATGGAAGCCATGCAGTTTTACATGGATAACATCTCCAACAATCTGTCTAACCTGCATACCAACGGGTTCAAGCGCACCCGCGTCGAGTTCCAGGACCTTATGTACCAGGCCATCAGGGAACCCGGCGTGCGCAACTTCGAGGGCGGAATGGCTCCCGCGGGGATAGAGGTGGGCTTGGGCGTGAAGCCGGCGGGGACGATGAGGGTGTTTGAGCAAGGCTCGCCGAACCGCACGGAAAACCCGATGGACGTCGCGATAAGCGGCGAGGGATTTTTCCAGATAACGATGCCGGACGGCTCAACGGGCTATACCCGCGACGGTTCGTTTAAGCTGTCGAGCGACGGGACGCTCATTACGTCGGCCGGTTTTTTTGTGGAGCCTCAGATTGTCCTCCCCGAGGGCGCCCAGGAATTTCAGGTCACGCCCGACGGCCGGGTCACCGTGCTGATGCCGGGCGACGATATATCGATGGAGATAGGGCAGCTTGAACTTGTAAGATTTATCAACCCGTCGGGCCTCCGTGCCTTGGGCGGAAACCTGTTCATGTCCTCCGAAGCGAGCGGCGTGCCGATAGTATCGCTTCCGGGCGAAGACGGCGCTGGGGTGCTTATGCAGAGATACATCGAATCGTCCAACGTTCAGATCGTCGACGAAATGGTGAGCATGATCGCGGCGCAGCGCGCCTACGAGATTGTCTCCAAGGCGATACAGGTCAGCGAAGAGATGTTACAGGTCGCAAATAACTTAAAACGTTAATTTTTTATTGTGAGTATACGATGTATCTCACGCATTTAGAAAATCTAAATTTTTAGGACACACGAGTAGACGGCGTTGACATACATCGTATACTCACAAATCTAAAATTGTCGGCTTTGCCGTCGGAGTAAAAAACATGAAACGTAGATATCATAACAAAATCAACACGATAGGCGGAATTGCAGGGGTGTCCGCGCTTGTTGTGATGTTTGCGTTGGCCGGTACGGCGTCGTCATCCCCGAGAAGAGCGTCTGTATCGCTCCAATTCGTTGATTCTACTATGGTAAACGATACTGTCATCCGTCTCGGCGACATCGCCCGCGTCGAATCTCAGGACGCCGCGCTTGCTGCCAGGTTAAGGGCGCTTACGGTTGGCGAGGCAGCTCCGGCGGGGTTCAACCGCTTTGTCAATACCGAAGATTTGATAACATTCCGTATTCAGCCGCAATTCAGGGACTTACAGTTTACGACCGGCCATCACAAAAGGGTTAAGGTCATAAGTGATTATCAGGACAGGAATATCGCCGAATTTGAAGAACAGATACGCTCCTACGCGGCTTCGCGTTTGGGGTGGGAGACAGGCGATTGGACGTTTGTTATCAACAACTTACAGACTTCATGGAAGAGCGGCAGGGGAGCGGTGCAGGCGGAAGTTACCGGGCTTGATAACCCGTTTGCGAAGGGCAACGTGAGCTTGACGCTCATAGTCCGCCAGGGTTCGCGGGTCAGCCGTATCCCGGTGCAGTGCAGGATTACGGTAAAAACCGCCGTTTTGGTGGCGTCGCGCCCCATACAGCGCGGCGAGGAGCTTACGGCCGAGAATACAATGGTGCAAGTTACTGATATTACGAGCTTTTCCATGAATCCGCTGCGTGCAATTCCCGCGGCTGGGACGGTGACGGCGGCGCGGTCGGCGTCTATGGGAAGTATCTTGCATGGCAACATGTTACGTGCGATTCCCTTGGTATCTCGCGGCGATCAGGTTCGTATACATTTTATTGGTGAGAGAGTCAGAATTTCGGTTATCGGCGTCGCCCGTGACAACGGCGGCAGCGGCGACCGGATTTGGGTAGAAAATCTTCAAACAGGTAAACTTATCCGCGCGGCGGTTTCGGGCAGGGGCTCGGTCACCGTGCATCAGGAAGGGGACAGGTCATGATCAGGTTTTTGAGGAAAATCTTTGCGGTAACAACGATGGCGGCGCTCGGCACAACGGTAATTGCCACGCCGATAAACAGCCTCTTTTCAGACCACAGGGCGATGCGCGTCGACGATATTTTGACGATCATCATCGTGGAGTCGGCCAAGGCCGGCAGCGAGAGCAGGACAAACACGGCCAAGGCGAGCGAAGCCGAGTTCAGGGCGGGGTCGCTCAACCTTATCTCGCCCCAGCAATTTGGCACGGGCTACGGCGCCAGATATGACGGCAAGGGCGCGACCTCGCGCTCAGGAAGCCTCACGGCGACAGTCACGGCGCGCGTGATAGAGGTGCTTGCCAGCGGGAATCTGGTTATTGAGGGGAGCAAGGTTGTGGAGATCAATCAGGAAAGAGAGATTATCAAAATCAGCGGCATAGTCAGGCCGCAGGATATTCAGAAGAATAACGTCGTGCTTTCGACCAGCATCGCCGACGCGGAGATTACATACTCCGGCAACGGCGTGGTCAACACGGCGGCGCGCCCAGGATTTTTTACCCGGTTTTTTAACTGGTTGTTTTAACTGTATGTTTTACAGGGATGGAATTGGTTTGGGCATGACGCTCTGCTGTAACGAAACAATAATAAACACTAACGGACGGGCTTAACAAGGCCCGTCCACACAAAAAAAGGGAGCGGTCATGAGCAAGTTTACGAAAATAGCAAGCGCGGTGGTACTGTTGACAGCGGTGATGGCGTCGGCCCAAATCCGTATCAAGGATGTGGCCTCGGTTTCCGGCCTCGAAGACGTCCAGCTTTTCGGCTACGGCCTCGTGGTCGGGCTTGCCGGCACCGGCGACCGCAACCAGACGGTTTTTACCGAGCAGACGATAGTTAACATGTTGAAAAATATGGGAATAGAGCTGCCCGAACGCCATATCAGGGTACGGAACGTCGCGGCGGTTATGGTCACCGGCCATCTCGCCCCGTTCAAGCGCCGTGGCACAAGGTTCGACATCACGGTTTCGTCGATGGGCGACGCGACGAGCCTCGAAGGCGGGACGCTGATTATGACGCCGATTCAAGGCCCTGACGGCCATGTCTATGCTTCCGCGCAGGGCCCGCTCGCGACCGGCGGATATGATTTGCGCGACCGCGGCTTTTCGCATATAAAGAGAAACCACGTGCTCGTCGGCAGGATTCCCGGCGGCGCGATAGTACAGAGAGAATATCAGTTTAACGTCTTGAATAACAGCGACTTATCGTTTTCGCTCCACTCGCCCGATTTCACGTCGGCGGTGTCTATGGCGCAGGCGATAAACGCGCAGTACGGCGTGGACGGGATAGCCCGGGCGACGGACGCGGCGACGGTCGAACTCAATATGGCTCTTTCTTACGACGGTTCGCCGATGGAGTTTATCTCGCGGGTGGAAAACATGACGTTTCAGGTGGCGTCGCAGGCAAGGGTGGTGATTAACGAGCGTACAGGGACGATTGTAGCGGGCGGCACGGTGCGCATATCACAGGTCGCGGTCACGCACGGCGGCGTAAAGGTTGAGGTGGTGAACCTGCCCGAGGTGATACAGCCGTTCCCGTTCAATTTCGCCGGCCCGGAAGTGGTGCCTAATCCGGCGATGATAGTAGAGGAGAAGGACGCCGAGATGGTGGTTCTCGACGAGACAACCACGGTCTCCGACCTCGCGCAGGCGCTGAATTCACTCGGGGTTACCCCACGAGACATCATAGCGATACTGCAGGCGATAAAGGAAGCCGGGGCATTGCACGCGCATTTGGTAATATTGTAAATATGTAAAGTAACAGTTCGGCGCATGGACGCGCCTAAACCAAACCATAGAAAGGAGCAGTAAAAACATCAAACAAAAAAGGCGGCAAAAAGCCGCTGGCTAACAGTTTCTCTATCCAAAAAGTCCGGTATCATTGAGGAACCCAGGAGCGCAAGGATGCGCTCCGGACTTTTTCCAAACTAACGCAGTTAACCCAAACATGGAGATAAAAATGAATATGAACATGAATGTTGGCGGAGTCGGCGGAGTTGACAGATCGGCGGAATTCGAAAAAACCAAACGCGGCGAGCAGGGCGGAGAGTCGTTCAAAGCCCATCTTGATAAAGCGAAGGGAGCGCCGGAAGAATCCGTAAAACCCAACGACGCCGAAAACCGTATCGGCAACGAGCTAAACGCGCTGAGCGCGCTGAAAAACCTGCGCCCCGAAACAAGGCTCATGGCTGCCATAAACATCAAGGAAAAGGGGATGGTCGCCGACGAAGCCATATTGAGCGCAGAACGCTCCCTTGACGATATGCCTGGATTATAAACCTAAGACAGGGTTTCGATAAAGCAAGCGCTCGTAGCGGCCGTCGTCATTGACCCGCGCGGGGTTTTGCCGTATGCTTCGACACGCAGATAACAGGACTCGGGGAGTTCGTCCGCGGGGATGGGGATTGCTGCCTCGTAGGTATCGGGCGGCAGGGCCTGGCCGACGATGACCTTTTCCTCCGCTATGCCCGGGCGGCCCATGATTATTTTGACGACGTTCAACGTCCCGAACTCTTTTGTGCTGCAAGCCCGTACGCTCAAATTTGTTGTATCTGTAACGGTTTTTGAGCCGGCTAACGATGTTTCAGGATGACGGCTATCGCAAATCGTCACGAAAGGCCCGTTAGTTATAAATGTCGCCGCGTTCCTGATTCCGTCAATAATTCCATTAGCGTTTTTTTGCTTCCCGTAAACCCCCGTTCTCATAAACCCCATATACCGTTCCGACGTTTCGTATATCTGTAAAAACGGTACGCCGATCGCCCTGTACCGGTTAAAATCCCCATGCGCGTCGCTTCCGGCGAGCAGCGGTACCCGCCGCCCTTTTTGCAGCATTGACACCCACATTTTTTTTCCGCGCGTCCACGATCCGAAAAGATCGCTGTTGACCGCCTGAATACCGCCTAACCCCGCGCAAAGTATGTCGTTGCCGCTCCATATCCCGCGCCTGAGAAAAATCCCCTGAAAAATCCCCGCCCCAGCCCCCGCGTGCGCCGCGAAAGATACCCCGCCCTGCCGCTCTATTTCATCGACCGCTTCCCCAATCGTCAACTGCTTCTTAAAATGAACATTTTTCCTCGCCCCGTCGAGCGATCCGGGGATATATTCAGATATACCAAGCCCGCAGAGGTGTACAACTTTCCCTTTTGAGTTGAGGACGGATATCTCTTCACCCGGAATCAAAATTGTCGAATCATCGTAATTGTCAGAATGACTGCCAGACGCCGAACACATCTCGTTAATTGACGATTTATACATCTCCCACATCCTCAATTCCTTATCCTGCCGCAGATAATCGTCCGGGTCGCAGGCCAAATCGTAGGAATGGTCTGTTACCGCTGCGAAGCGCAGCCTGCCCGCTCCCGCCATCCTCCCAATCACCTCAAGCGGCGGGCCCCACTCCACGTGGCTTCTCGAAAACTGGGAATGGCAATGAACATCCCCGAAATCACACCAGTCACTGCCCGGATAATCACCATCACTAATCACGCAGCGAAACGCGAATTTTGTTGATGTGGCGAGATTGTCGTTTAATACTGTATTGATTTTCTTTTGAGGAACGCCGTTTTTGATATGTTGATACCGTAAGCAGGCGTTAACAAATATTTCCTCGCTCGGCAATTCCGCCCGCGGAATCGTCAATATATATGCCTGCATCTGATTTTTGAGGGGGTGATTGATGATTGATTCCTGTAAACGGCCGCTATCAAACTCAAACAATACCGGTTTCGCGCCGCCATCATTATCATCAATGCTATTATTATTATCGTCAGCCCGTGAAATTGCTATATTCACCGATATTATACTGACCGGATACCTGTGAACGTCATTAACTAACAAAGCCACCGGCAAATCCGCCCCCCGCCCCACCCTCCGCGGCAAGTCAAACACCACCTCCGGCTCTCTGCGAAAAAGCGCGCTCGGCGTCCACCCCCCAAATCGGAAATGGGTTTCGGCGTACAGGGCGATGGGGGAGAGGAGTTCGGTCATAAAAAATATTCGTTTGTAGGGGCGAACTGTGTTCGCCCGCTGTTTTAAGATCAAAGTCAAAAATACATATTTTAGAATATAATAGATGGAATTTGGAAATGAAAGTTTTTGTTTTTCAGGGTTTTTGCTGAAAGTTCAACCAGTCAAATACATTCCCCCTGTTGACTACCTGAATCTCTTGCGATTTGTAGCTCTCGACAAATGTATGCGCGCCCCTCGCGATTTTTGCGGAGTTGTATTTGAACTCGAAAGGGGTGAGCGAGCCGTCGATCTCTTCTATCAGGTCGATTTCGTTTCCTGAGAGTGTTCTCCAAAAGTAGGAAATCGGTTTAAGCCCGTGCAGTTCGTTGAACTTTCTACGTTCGGATATTAAATAGTTTTCCCATAGCGCGCCGGTGTCTTTTCTGTTTTCGAGCGGTAAAAAATTATTCGTCAACGCGTTCAGTATACCGTTGTCGTAGAAGTAGTATTTGCACATTTTTTTGATTTCGCGCCTGTGGTTGCCCACGAAAGGCGGTAGTTTGAATATTACGAAAGCCTGTTCGAGCAACGTAAAGTAGCTCAAAACGGTTTTTCTGTCTACTTGAACTGTGCTTGCTATTTCGTTTGGCGAGGCTTCACCGCCGACTTGCAGGGCAAGGGCTTTCAGGATTTTCATGAGTACGTCGGGATTTTTAATTCTGTTATAGTTGAGTACGTCTCTGTACAGGTAGCTCGTGGCGAGCAAGCGCAGCAGTTCCGCCTTCTCCTCATTGCTTGCCGCGATGACAATCTCCGGATATCCGCCGTACACAAGCGAAGACTCAATATTGTCGATTGCCGCCGCGTTTCCGTATTCGTTTTTTATCTCTTCAAATGATATCGGCGGTAAAAAAAACTCAAATTTTCTGCCGGTTAACGGCTCGCTGACCTGATTCGCGAGTTCAAAGGATGAGGAGCCCGTGGCTATGATGTTAAGTTTTGGGTGTGCGTCGATCATAATTTTTATGGATTTGCCAATATCCGGGACCGACTGCGCTTCATCTAAGGCTATGATTTCGTTACCGGAAAAATAGTTGTACATTTTCCCGGAATCCATGCTTAAAAGAGCCTCGCGGACATTATTTTCCTCACAGTTGAAATAGCCTTTACCGGCGCAGTGCTTTTCCAAAATCCCTCTCGCCAGCGTGGTTTTGCCAACCTGCCGCGGCCCATAGATGACAAGGACTTTCCCCCTGTTCAACTTCGCTTCGATATTTGCCTGTAAGAGACGGTTTATAGTGCCCATAGTATATAATATAGTATATTTACAACTCAATTCCCAAATTTTCATTAAAAAACAGGAGTTCATTCCCAAAATTCAATTGAAATTTGGGAATGAACTCGGGAGATTCAGTACGTTTTCCTGTCTGATGCACCCGTTGTTGCAGCCGTCCCTTAATTTATTTCGGTCATTTTTTTACATTCGTAAGACATCGTCAACCGTGAGCCCGGTTGACTCCGCTATGGTGTTTACGTCTATTCCCTTAGCATGCAGAGACTTGGCGATTTCTATCGCTTTTTCCCATTTGCCCCTCTCCATACCCCTTTCCATGCCCCTCTCCATACCCCTCTCTATACCTATCGCCACCCCCTCCTCTTTCGCAATCATCACCTCGTCTTCGTGCCTCCACTCTCTCGTCAACATATTAAAAACCTCCTTTTTATGGTGTTTCAGAAATTTTTTCAAAATATTATGCTCCATACAATACTCCATCGCCCGCGCTAACGCCTCTTCTAAGCTCATAGTCCCGGCGTATTCGCGGATTTTCGCTACGAATGTCTTGTATTCGTCGAGCGTGGGGCTGCGGCGCGCCATTTCTATGTTGCGGCCCTTGTTTATGTTATATACCCTCACAATAACCTCAAGGTCGGCTGGCCCCTCCAACCCGTGTTCGATAAACATGTCGGACAACTTCAAAACGCGCATATCTTCCGGCATCTCCTCGACGCCGTTGTACAAAACAAAAAACTCCGGACGGGGGATCGGTATCCTCCTCTTGCGGTATTCGTCGTACTCCTTACAGTACCAGTTATAAATTTCCGCTATATAAAACAGCATTCGGAGCGGCATATTTTCGTTAATTGTCGATTGATGCTCAATCAAAACCACAAACCTGCCGTCCAGCTCAAACGACAGGTCGTTGACCCTGCCCCCGGTGAGTATGTTTTTGAGCCTTATAATTTTCACCTCCGTATCCGCGTTGTAATTTGACCCCGTGATGGTGTTGTAAAGCTCCACAGGAACGCCGGCCTGGCTGAATAGCAGCCCAAAGACAGAGTCCCTGTACTCGCGGTTGGCGGATGGGTTGATTGATATGTTTGTATCTGCTGGCTTCATGTAATAATGAATATAATAAATGGAATTTGGAAATGAAACTTTTTGTTTTTTGGGGCTGGGCGGCGTCAATAGTTTTTTTGTCAATTATTGCAAAAACTTTTGTTTAGAGAAAGTTTCTGTGAAATTTAGCAAAAACTATTCCCAAATTTTTATTAAAAAACAGGAATTCATTCCCAAAATTCAATTGAAATTTGGGAATGAACTCCGGAAATTCAGTACGTTTTCCTGTCTGATGCACCCGTTGTTGCAGCCATCTCTTAATTTATTTCGGTCATTTTTTTACATCCGTAAGACATCGTCAACCGTGAGCCCGGTTGACTCCGCTATGGTGTTTACGTCTATACCCTTAGCATGCAG
>JAITFQ010000032.1 GCA_031281225.1 Chitinispirillales bacterium | reverse complement strand
CCGCAATACGAGATGGTCTCCCCGTTGCGCTCAATATCAAAGCGGCAAGCCTTGTCGAGAATGCCGGCGTCCGGCGGCGGGGCCTTTACGGCCTTGGCGGCGGCGGACATGCGAAACTCGATGTCAAACCAGTACAGGCTGCTGATAGCGTCTTCGCTAGAAAACTTGGTAACTTCAAAAAACCGTGAATCAATATCCGCGATGGACAATAGATATTGAGCTTTGTTGGCAGTCATAATCCCCCCCTTTTTTAAGGTGTCCCGTCTCTATAAACAATATAATATATCGCGGAGATTAAAAAGCAAATCACTATCATCCCATAGTTTTTTTCAATATTCTGCATTACAGCCTGTTAACACTATTTTGATATTTTTCTTGACATTTTCTTCTAGATACGGCAATCACGGGAGTCAACGGAGACTGGGATAAAGGCGTTTCCCGGACGCGGTCGGCATCGTGATGAAGAACTCGCCAGGCTGCGCAAGGAGAACAAGGCGCTCAAGGAGGCGAACAAGATATTAAAAAAAGCGACGGTCATCTTCGCAAACGAAAGACCCCGGTAGCGGCATATCAGTTCATGAAAGAAAACATGGACAGATACACTATCAGGAAGATGGCCGAGCTTTTGGGGGTAAGCCGTAACGCATATTACCGGTGGATGCGCCACGACGAGATTCATTCCGACGACAACCGATTCCAAACATGGCTTGGCGGTGTGCGAAAATCCGCTAAACCGCGAGTTTTATGCCAAAAACAGCGGAGAAAAATGGGTATCGGATATCACATACCTGCGTACCGGGTCGGTGTTACCTCGGGAGAGTTCTTTATGGTGGGTCTCGCCCTTGTCCGCCCCCGTTTCTGGTGTCAAAAAAATCTTTTATTGACTTTAATCGATGGAATGCATTATTTTATAGGGTCCGAAACGGAGGGGTTTGAATAATGGCCAGATACAAGGTTATGTTTGTTGATGATGAAGACTATATCCGTACAATGCTTATGGCTTATTTTAAGGATAAGTTTGACGTGGTGACTGCCGACGGCGCCTTGGAGGCGCTTGAGATTTTGGAGCACGGGCATTTTGATCTGGTTGTTTCGGATGTCAACATGCCGAATATGGCCGGCCCCGACTTCCTGTCTGAGGTTCAAAGGCGTCATCCCGCCATAAAAAGGGCGCTCCTCACCTCCTCCAATACCGACGACTACATCATGTTCGCGCGGCAGAGCGCGATTTCGAGCATTATCCCCAAAACGATCCCTTTCAACTTCGCCGAGGTGGAGAGGATAATCACCGGACTTCTCACAGGGGAGATTTTTGGGCTGGTGCGGTACCTGCGGCGGGACGACGGCGTTATCGCCGAAAAGTTTTGCATAAAATCGTCGGTCGACGCGCGGGCGGTCAGGGACGCGATTATATCGAGGATAGAGGAAAAATTCCAGGACGCTGGGGATACGCTGATGGTTCTTGACGAAATTCTGGCAAACGCCATATACCATGCCCCGATGGGGGCGGGCGGCTCCGAAAAGTACCACCTGTTTGCGGAAGTGGAGCTTGAACCGGAGGAATACGTGTACGTAGAGTTTGGGTACGACTCCGAAAAATACGCTTTTTCAGTGCTCGACTGGAGCGGGACGCTCACGAGGGATACCGTTTTGAGCAAAATGGAGCGCCAGGTGACCGGAGAAGGATACATGGACGACTCAGGCCGTGGGCTCCATATATGCCGCCTTTTCGCCGACCGGCTGATAATAAACGTCGAACGCGGGAAGAGGACGGAAGTTATTATAATGAACTACACGGGGGAAAAGTACCGCGGGTTTAAGCCGGTCTATATCAACGAGGTTTAAACCGGTTATGTTTTTTTGTTATTTGGTTTTGGCATGATTTATATTACCGTCTTGCTGTGAATTGTCAGGCTCGTACTATAATGTATTACAAATCGCAAATCGCGGATTGGAGGTCACGTGCTCAACCGTCATCGTGGCAAAAAGATTAAATTGCACGGCTTCAACAACTTGACGAAGTCGCTTAGCTTCAACATTTACGACATCTGCTACGCCCCGTCGAAGTCCTCGCAGATCGATTATCTAGAGTATATCGACGAGGAGTACAACTCCGCGAAACTCAGGAGCATTCTCGAGGAGGTCACAAAGATCATAGAGGCGAAGATCGTGAATATCTCCACGCAGGACTACGATCCGCGCGGCGCGAGCGTTACGATCCTGATAAACGAGGGGCACCCGCACCACCAGCGTAACGAAGGCGGCGTGGTAGCCCACCTCGACAAAAGCCACATCGCCGCGCACACCTACCCCGAAAACAATACGGCAAACGGGATAGCGACCTTTCGGGTAGACATAGATGTCTCAACCTGCGGGATGATCTCGCCCTTAAACGCGCTCGATTTTCTCATAGACAATTTTGAGTCCGACATCGTGCTCATGGACTATCGGGTGCGCGGTTTTACGCGCGACGTGAACGGGCGGAAAATCTATATCGACCACGACATCACATCGATACAGGACTATATATCCGATGAGATTCTTGACAAATATACGGCGTATGATATAAACATCATCTCTGATAACACGTTCCATTCCAAAATGGTGCTTAAAAATATGAAACTTGAAAACTACCTGTTCGGCTCCGACAGCGAAAAAATGTCCAAGGCCGAAAAAACAAAGGTCAGAACGCTTCTGAAAAAGGAGATGCAGGAAATTTTTGAGTGCAGAAATATTTTTGAAAGGGAGGGATAATGGAAAGAATCGCAAAAAAACGGCGGGTGTACCACGAAGCGCTGAACCCATATTTCGGTTACTTCTACACGATCAAAAAAACGCTGCGTAAAGCTGCCACGAAGTACCAGAAGATTGAGCTCGTGGAAACGGACGAATTGGGGAACGTCCTGCTCCTCGACGACATCACCCAAACCGCCGACAAAAACGATTACATGTACCACGAGCCGATGGTACATCCGGCGATGTGCAGCCACCCCAAGCCCAAGTCTGTCCTCGTGGTCGGCGGGGGGGACGGGGGGATTGTCAAGGAGGTTCTGAAGTATCCGTCCGTCAAGCGCGTCGAGCTTGCCGAGCTTGACGACGGCGTCGTCAAGTTTTCGCGCAAATATTTAGGCAAGGTGCACGGCGGCTGTTTTGACGACCCGAGGCTGACCGTGAACATAACCGACGGCCGCAAGTTTACCGAGGAGCACCCCGGGGAGTTTGACGTTGTGATAATGGACATGACCGACCCGTTCGGCCCGTCGCGTATGCTGTACACAAGGGAGTTTTACCGTGCCGTGAAGCGGTCGATGCGCGACAGGTCTGGGATATTCGTAATGCACTCGGAGTCGCCGGTGTCGCGCCCCGAAGCGTTTGCGTGTATTCAAAAGACTTTGGGCGCCGTTTACAAAAATGTCAACCCGCTATACACCTATATACAGATGTACGCCGTATTATGGTCAATAGCCGCCGCGTCCGACGGCATAGACCTGACGACCGTCAAGTCCGCCGCGATTGACAAAAAACTTGCGCGTTTGGGAATACGTAAGCTAAAAATGTACAACGGCGCGACGCACGGGGCAATGCTGACGCCCTATCCGTACATAAGCGACATACTGGCACAGCCGGCGCGCGTCATAACGGACGCTAAGCCGGAATTTCCCGATAATTTTTTGCGGTAGCGGGCGGTCCGAGGATTAGGGGGTTGCGCGAATTGCCGACCCCCTAATCCCGCGCTCTTGCCCCCCTCGCCTGATCCAGCATCGGTTCGTAAAGTGAACGATGTTCCGGGTCGTCCCTTATAGCCTCCTCCATCGCGGTTATCGCCTCGTCGATCATGCCGTTGGCCATATAGAATTCGTGGCGGATAGCGCGCGAACGCCAGTCCCACGGCAGGAGTCCGACGAGTTTGTCCATGAACCTGAGACCGGCCGCCAGATACTCGCTGTAGCGGGGGTCGCCGTTTTCTCGAAGGCTGTTCAGCGGACGGTGCAAGTCGAAAGCTACCTGCAGATAGTTGCTGTGCAGGCGGCGCGCGACATCGTTGGATTTGTCGATCTCTCTCAACAGGTATACGGAGTCGATCATTGTGATCGCGCGGTCGAGGTTGTAGGCGTTATCGGGTGTTACGCGCTCCGGCATGAGCCTGTAGACGATGCCGTCGGTGCGCAGGAATGGATTAAGGCCCATAAAGTTGTCTTCGCTGACTGTCTGCGCGAAGTAAATCGGCTGGTTCCAGGCGGTCGCGTCTATGATGTTCAGGAGCGTTCCGTCCTGCACGCGCAACACGCGCTGTTCACGGATGCTGGGCGGCACGAACGTGAAGTTGGCGTTGCGGAGTGTGTGTTGCTTGGCGTCTTGGAACGGGTTAGGTATCGGTTGCAGGTGGTCGATCTCTTCCTCAGAAAAAGTGATGGGTACGCGCGGCTCATCCATCTTGAGCTGCATGATGTACCAGTTGGCATTAAGAAGGCTCATATTCACGACGCGTACGTCGGTGCGGATGCCGTAGTTTTCCTGCAGCGCCCAAAGCGGAAATGTGTCGCTGTCGCCGTTGGTAAAAATTATCCCGTTTTCTTCGCAGTTCATGAGCATGTTGTAGGCCAGGTCATACGGGTGGGGAAGCCAATCGCCGATCGCCGCGGCAGCCGCAACGCTGTCTAAACCGTGAGCGGCGGCGGTTTGCGCGGAACCTGCCCTTTGCCTCAAATGTTTAGGTATGGCCGCCGCTCTGCCGTGCAGGCCGGGCAGCTTCCCCTTTTCAGTTGTCCAGGTTGTTTGTGCGCTAAAGCGCCCGCCGATAGTCGGGTCGTCCATGATGTTCGCAAGTGTTATATCCACGCCGTCTATGAGCGCCGCGCCCCTGTTAGGCCACGCCGTGCCGCCGGTATAATTTTTTATTCCGGCGTATGCGGCATTGTTTGAAAATTCACCGTGAGAGAGGCGGGTGTTGTTAATGCCCATTACGCGTCCGACCCCTGCGGGAGATATTACTTCGGGATTCAGCGCGACGCTGTTGGTTAAGCTCCACTTGCCCATAGTAGCCCCCGCCACACCGCCGACATTACCGCCGCTGCCTGTGACTGTGCCGGCAGAATAACAGTTGGCTACACTGCTGTTGACGCTCAAAAATCCCACTACGCCGCCGATATGCATAATACCGCTGACAGAGCCGGTGGAATAGCAGTCGGCCACGTTGCTATCATCAAGAACCAACCCGGCTATTCCGCCTACGGCGTCATTGCCGGTGATTACACCGGTAGAATAACTGTTGGTTATGCTACTACTGTACCTTAGCCATCCCGCCACGCCGCCGACATTAACCCCGCCGCGGACATTTACCCCGTCGAGCCCGACATTTTTCACCTCCCCGCCTATGACGTTGCCGAACAGGCCTTGCCGCAGCGCGTTGGGGCGGTTAATAGTGAGGTTGCTTATGACGTGTCCGTCGCCGTCGAACGTTCCGGAAAACGGGTTATTACTCATCCCCCAGCCGGGAGCGTCCCCAATTGGCACCCAGCCTTCGCCGTCCGCGTATCCGGAAAGGTCAATGTCGCGGGTAAGCCTGACGGTTTTGCCCGAAAAATTATCCTGTTTTGCCCTGCCGGCCGTTCCATTGACGATTTGCGCCAGCCCCGCCAGTTCATCGGCGGTGGATATGGTGAAGTGTGTCCCGCCGGGATTTTTGCTGTACCACTCCGTATCCGCTGTCCCCGTCTCCGGCTTGGCGGCCGCGCTGCCGGAATCGTGCGTTTCATGGTTTGGGCGCACGGTATCCGGCTGCCTGACCGATACTTTTTGGGGATTAGTTCCGCCGCACCCCGCCAAAATCAGCACAAAAACCAACATAAAGAAAGCGCCGCGCGCCTTATTGCCGCTTCTGCCGCCGGTAAATACCCTCATTTCGCGATCCTCTCATAATATTATGGTTGTTCCAGTACCTGCCCTGTATAATGTATATTATTGGCGGATGTCCGCGCAATAAAAAACGTTATAAAAAAAAACCTTGTTTTTGGCGGTGGCATAAGATATATTGTAGTATGTGTAACCTTAACCGTACTTGTCCATACTGAGCCTTCATGGAAGAATTATTAAGATTTCTCTGGGTCATCAATTTCCTGTTTTTCACCCTTATTCTTATCTTCCTGTGGAGTAAGATCATTATCATTAACAAGAGGCTCAGGGCGATTCAGAAACTCCTTTCCATAGGCGACGAGATCGACCGGGAATTTGAGAAGATGAGCGCGAAATAAGGTTGCCGCGCGGTACTGTTCCGGCTGGTGATTATCAAAATTTACATGAAAGGGGGTTTTTGCTGGTTTTTGGGGGGCGCGTCAACGGCGCGTAAAATTTTTGCCGGCAGTACCACGTAATCATCAAAGAATATAAATAAAGAGATACCTTTAAGATTCGGAAAGGCTGTAAAATGCTTCTTTACTTAATACTCGTAGTCATTATTGCGTTGCAGTTCATTACAATACTTATCATTGTAGGTAACAAAAAACAGGGCGGCGGTTCTTTGGGAAACAAACGCCCGAACGTTGTTTCGAGTGGTGAAAACAGGCAGGAGCGCAAAGGCGCCGATCCGCGCCGTAGCGGAAGCGCAAGCGGCGGGAAGCCTGTCGAAAGCAGAGGCGGCAAACCGCAGCAGCAGGGGAGGCCGCAACAAAGCCAGCAGGCGGCGGCAGCCCCTCAGGAGAAAACTCTCCGCGATATTAACCTGAGGCTCAAAAACGCGGAGCGCGAGCAGGATAGCGCCAGAAAGAAAATTCAGGAGAACGGAAACGCCCGTCCCGATGCCCGGCCGCAACAGCGCGGCGCGGTCGCCGGGGGCAATGCCGGCCCCGGAGCCGGCGGCAGGATTAACCGAAACGGGAATGACGGGCCGCCGCGCCGTGAGTTCAACCGTGACGTTAATCATGGCGCCAACCGTGATGTTAACCGCGAAATGAACCGTGAAGCGGGCCGCGACGCCAGCCGCGAAATCCGCAGGGACATCCGGCCGGAGCGGCCTAATCGCGGCGAGCATGAAAACATGCCGCCGCCGCACGCCGGGCACGATCCCGCCGGCGCGCCGTTTCAGGAGAGACCGCGCCAGTTTCCGCAGCAGCGTCAGCCTATGCCGCCGCCGCGGTTTGAGCAGGCCGTATCCATGGACCGTCCGCCGCAGCCGTCCGGCGACGCGCCCGGCGATTTCAATCCCCCGGAAGACCGGATGCAGCACGGGCGAAGGTTTACCGCCAAGCGCCGCCAACTGCCTGAAAACGGCGCCGACGCGCCTGTGCAGGAAGAAGCGAATGTTCATTTACCGCCGGCGCCAATGGCTGCCGTGAGCGCAAACGTACCAGATATGGACGTGAACGCAAACGCGCGGTTTGAGCAGGGGCATGATGGCGATGGGGGCGATAGCGATATTCAGTTTGGCAGAAGGTAGGCGTTTTTGACGCTGCCGCTGCCGTTGTAGTTGTGTTTTGGCAGGGGGGAATGATCGGGATTTGGTTCCCCCCTACTTCCTACCATAGTCTTTCACGATTTTTCTCTCCGCGACGGTTAGCGCCGTCTTGACCGATTTTTCTATCCTGAACAGCGTCAGGGAGATCATTAGCAGAAATATTATTACGGCCATTGAGAGGCAGATGAAAATTACTATCATTATGGCTTGTCCCTTATTTGAAGTTATATTCCGCGCCCCGGGTCCATGTTGGGGAAGCGGGTTCTTCTATCAATATACATCATGTACCCCGCCATTGCAATCATTGCGCCGTTGTCGGTGCAAAGCGGCGGCGGCGGAAAAATTACGTTATTGTCTCCGAAACGTTTTTTGAGTTCTTCTCGAAGATAGGTGTTGCAGGCAACCCCGCCGGATATGGCTATGGTTTTTATTCCGCTTGATTTTGACGCGGCTTCAAGATTGTCGGTTAGTGACCCGACTACGGCTTTTTGGAACGCATGGCATATCTCGGGGCGGTTATCATTAATATAATTGCTGTCTTTTGCGGATATGAAAATTTTCACGGCGGTTTTCAGGCCGGAGAAGCTGAAATTTTGCCGGTTTTGTGATTTTGATTGCGCTTGGGGGGAAAAACGGGCGATTGGGAAAGTTATGCCGCTGCTGCCCTTTGCTTTCGCGGCTTCCAGCTCTATCGACCGGCCGGCGGGGTAGGGGAATCCTATTAGCTTGCCGACCTTGTCGAATGCTTCGCCGGCGGCGTCGTCTACGGTTTGGCCTAAAAGTTTGCAGTTTTGGGATGATTGATACTCATAAATGGCCGTATGCCCGCCCGACGCCAAGAGGACTAAAAACGGCGGCTTGACGTCGGGGCGGTCAATAAACAGCGAGCAGATATGCCCCTCCAAATGGTTGACGCCGGTGACGGGTATCCCGTAGGCGGTGTGCAGGCCAAGCGCGAAACTTACGCCGACGAGGAGCGCGCCGGCGAGGCCGGGGCTGTCGGTCACGGCGATGAGGTCTAACTGTTTGGGGGCAACCCCGCACTCGGAAAGCGCCCTCTCCGCCAGCAGATCAATCTTTTCCAAATGCGCCCGCGAAGCCACCTCCGGCACCACCCCGCCGTAGGCCGCGTGCTCCTCTTGTGTGTGCGTGAGGCTTGCGAGGATTTTGCCGTCTTCAAGCACGGCGACGGACGTTTCGTCGCACGATGATTCAATTCCAAGTATCAGCATTATCTATAAACCAGCCGCTACGGCTGCCCCCCGACTCCCAAAGTCAGGCAAACAAGGCTGATGGCCGCCGCCGCCACGCAGTAGTAGCTGAAATAGTGCAGCTTGCCCTTTTTGATAAACGTCAGCAATAATTTTAACGCCACGATGCCGACCGCAAAACTGGCAATGAACCCGAGGATTATGTCTAACGACAGCACCGCCCCCCACGACTCGACATGCCTCGCTTCCAAAAGCGCCGCGCCGAAAATCGCCGGCAGCGCGAGCATGAACGAGAAACGTCCGGCCTCGGTGCGCGAAACGCCGACAAGGAGCGCTATCGCGATTGTCGAACCGCTCCGGGATATGCCCGGCGTAATCGCCACCGCCTGCATAAGCCCGATGGCGAGCACTTTCATCAATGTTAATTTGCCCTCATCCGCCCCCGCGCTCTTCTTCATGGAGGAGAGAAACAGAAGCGCCGCCGTAACGAGCAGCATAAACGACGCAAGGTAGGCCGGCATGGTCCCGCCGCCGGATATGTCAAATAGCACATTGATATGCTTCTTGAAAAACACCCCCACTACCGCCGCAGGAATCGTCGCTAAAATCACCCATCCCGAATAGGTCAGCGAATCCTTCCTGACGAGGGCGTTTTTGGACACGCACCCCGTTATTATGCCCATGATGTCCTTGCGGAACACATAAAGCACGGCGATTCCGGTCGCCAGGTGCAGTATCACCTCGAGCAGCATGGCCGACCCGCCCGCCTCATGCGGATCCGTAACGCCCAAAAATGTTTGGGCGAGGATGAGATGGCCGGAGGACGAAACGGGGAGAAACTCCGTCAAGCCCTGAATGATACCCAACAACAACGTTTTTAATGTTTCCATTCGCTGACTCCGTATAAATTACGTCTGGTTTTTTAATAGTAGAAAATACATAATGCCTGCCGAAATAAAAATCAAATGTGAATTTTTTTAAAAAATGTTGTAACGCCGAATGTATTTTAATGGTCTAACTATAGGCAGGGCATTTTATAACGACGGCATTGTTGATGGCGCCGGTGATTTTTTTGTTGTGTAGATATACTTTTCTCAACAGTTTTTTTAACTTTTTTCAAACAAAGCAGGAGGTGCCTTATGGGTACATTTGTCAGCAGTAAAACGCGTTGGCTTTTTAGTATGGCGGCGATTTTGTCGGCATTGGTTTTGACAGGGTGCGGTGATAAGGAGAATAATCCGGTTGGTCCGGGCGGTGATCTTGTTCTCAGTGCGGGTCAGGCGTGGGTGGATGATGCTTTGGGCATAACAGGCTATGTTTTCAGAAGTAACGGCAAGGTGCAAGCCATCAGCCCTACGGGCGGAAATAACTGGACGGTCACGGCTACCATGGATTATACGGTAAACGGCAATAATCTGAAGATGACCACAAACGGAACTCTGGTGATAGAATACACATTCAGCATACAGGGCACGGTCCTCACGCTCACGGTTCCGGGGATTCCGGCGGAGTTGATCTATACAAGGAAGAGCGGCTTAAACATAACCGATCCTACTAATCCAACCGACCCGACAGGCGGCAACCTTGTCCTCGGCCCGGGTGAGGCGTGGGCTGACGATTATCCTGCTGGTATGCGTGATGGCTTTATTTTTCTGACGGGCGGCAAGGTTTTGTCTATCAATGATTACGATGGATGGGAAATTGATGGCGAAGGCACGTGGTTGGCAAGCGGAAATACGCTGACAATAACTATCGACGGTGAAACACTCAGCTTCACTTATACCGTATCGGGCAATACATTAACGATGACCCATGCGGATTATGGGACGGAAGTTTTCCATA
>JAITFQ010000155.1 GCA_031281225.1 Chitinispirillales bacterium | reverse complement strand
TATAAAATAAATTTATATATGTGTGGGTTGTATGGATTTGTGTTTGTGGGCGCGGGGGGGGGGGGGGGGGGGGGGGGGGGGTGTGAAAATTATGTACGACGGTCTCGGGTTGTTGGGGTCTTTGTGTATGGTGAAGTTATTTATTCCCAGCACCTCGTTGAACGCCCGGGTTTCACCGGGGAATTCATGCCAGTTCAACTCGTCAAATCCAATTACCGCCCCCCTGACTAAATGCGGCAGTATCGCTTCCAGGCATGCCTTTGTAGGTTCGTATAAATCAAGGTCGAAGTAGGCAAAAGCTATTATGGTTTCCGGATTTCTTTCCAAATATTCCTTTACCGTCTTCGCGGCGTTTCCCTTTACCAGTTCATATTTTTTGATATGCGTAATGGGGGATTGTCTTTCGTGATAATTCAGTACGGCGGATAGGTAGTCCTCATATCCTTTCGTGACCGCGTAGGCCCCTTTTTGGATAATTTTGTGCTCACCGTCTTTTTCGTGAACTTCGGGAAAACCCTCGAACGTATCAAATCCCACAATTTTCCGGCCAAAGTTGTAAGGCTCGTACATCCCTCTGAAAGACTCAAACAACGCTAGATTGCTCCCCCAAAGTACGCCGAATTCACAAATAATACCCTGTAGGTTTACAATTTTTTTGTACAGATCGTTCATAAACAATATTCTTGATAAATTTTGCCTGTTGATATAAAGCCCCAAGTTATCAAGTATGTTCCTGCCGGGTATCGGGGAATTTTTGAATAGCTGATAAAAACCTTCGTTTTCCGATACTTCATTTTTTGACAAATTTCTGTTCATTGTCGTTTGGCCCAACGTTTCCATTGTAATCCGCTCCCTTTTTGTTCGTTTATCCCAATTCTCTTACAGCCTGTTCGAACTGCTCGTCGTTGGGTGATTTGTAGTGCCACTCCAGCTTGTCTTCCGTAAATGATACGCCGCACCCCTTGACGGTATGCGCGATGACGGCGCGCGGGCCGCCGCTGTCACGCAGCGCTGGGGCCAACTGTCCGATATCATGCCCGTTGACCTCTGTAACCTTAAACCCAAAAGCCGCAAACCGCTCGGCCATATTGTTCTGACGGATAACGTCCCTGCCCATCCCTTGCAGATGGTTAAAATCGATTATTAACGTATAATTTCTTTGCTTGAGTGTCGCCGCGAGCATGACTGCTTCCCACACCGATCCTTCATTGCATTCACCGTCACCCATAAGTACGTACACATGGCCGCCGTTTTTATCTCTGTCTTTCGCGATAGCCATTCCAAGCCCAATGCCCGCCCCGTGCCCCAATGAACCGGAGGAACATTCAATGCCGTTTACGGATGCCATGTCGAGATGCCCGGGCAGGACGCCGTCATCAATATAATATTTGCTCAAATACTCTTTCGGAAAAAAACCAGCGTATGCGAGCGTTACGTAGAGCGCGGCGCTGTTGTGCCCTTTGCTTAAAATAAAAATGTCCCTGTCCGGTGATTTTGCTTTAATTTTGTCACAGTCCATTACCTTGAAATACAACGCGTACAGGATATCAATACAGGAAAGGCACCCTCCGATATGTGATGAGTTGGAGTAGTGCATCATCCGGAAAATTTCTTTCCGCAGTTCCTTGACGAAAAAGCCGTCGCTATCGGACTTATATATGTTTTGTGACTTCATACTCCCCCTTCCCCTTAAACACAATAGCCGCGAATTTTATATCTTCCCTGCCCGCGAATCTTGGGTCGGATTTGTATTTTTCAATTTGCGTTTCGGCTTCCTCAAACTTTGCTTCGATTTCCGTTTCCTTTGCCCCGATTTTCGCGTATTTGATTTCAAAGACGTATTCAAATTTTATATCGGGTATGGCGGGGTGTTTTTGCAGGTAGATATCGGTGTAGCCGTTTATGTTTTCGGCTTCGGAAACCGGCAAGTAAAGCTGGCTTACAAACAAGGTAGCCAGCAGCATTACTTTGATGTATTTCTCGTCGAAATTTATCAGGTCTCTGTTGGAAAGGCGTTTCAAAAAATTTTCGGTAAAGAAATCCAAATATGGCTTAATGTCACCCTCGAAAGCCATCTCTTTCAGGGTAGCTGAAAGCTCCGAGGTATCTATTTGCGTTTTTTCCAAATCCAAACCCTGGATATAAGAAACCATATATTCCCAATAAAGCGTTTTTATTGAATAGTTGGGAATTTTCCAAAATATTTGCCCTCTGGTCATTCCGCCATTGGTAAGCATCCCAAGATAGAATAAAAGGGAGATGAAATTCTCTTCATGGTGTAGTTCTTCCAATGAAAATTTCTGAATTACCCGATTTCCGAATATACCGCCGTCACGTGTTATTTGCAGATACGTTTCTCTGTTTTTTTCATTTCCAGCCAAACGCCGCAACCGTCCGTAATCTGTTCGCAAGTTGACATCTACGATATTTGGGGGTTGTTTGCCCAACTTCAAAATTTCATTAAACAGGTATAAGGTCATTTGGGAGTTATACACTTTATTTTCCGCGTCTTCACTGAACATGTAGCCGTTATAGTAACTTTCCATATCAATTTTTATTAAATTTTTGTCAACCCCTGTTTCCCGCATTATCCATTCAACCTCCTCCCGTGTAAAGCCGAGCATTTCGTTGTACCTTGGATCTACGGTAAGGTCGTCCGCCATATTAAATCCGCTTGTGAGGTCGTTTATCATTAACGGGGTGATGCCGGTTATAAATATTCGTTTGACGACAGAATCGGTTCCTGCTTTTAATGATTCATAAAACGCGCGGACTATGCCGCCCGCTTTCACCTCTTTTATGTAAGTTTCGCCCATTGCTATGAGATTGTTCGCGAAATGGTCGTATTCGTCTATTATGACGAAGATGGAAACCCCGGCATCCCCAGCCGCTGCGTAGGCGATGTTTAAAGAATTAATGGCGGCTTTTCGTTCTCTAATGTGATTAATATCTCTTTCCGCGTTTGGAAAAATGCTTCTATATCTGCTCAAAAATTCTATGACGCAATCCTCCACCCTGCCTGAAAACGATACCTCGAATTTATCATGGCTATCCGCGTTCAAACCGGAAAAATTAAACTTTATAACCGCGTATGTACCCTGCTCCGGCGTAGGGTTCTTGCCGATGTAGAGATCGCTGAAAATGGAGCTGAACTTGCCTTTTCGGTTCAAATCGTAATAATTTTCCAATACCGACAAAAACAGGCTCTTGCCGAACCGGCGCGGGCGGATGAAGAATTGATACGTATTGTTTTCGTTCTCCAAAAGCTCGACAAAGCGGGTCTTGTCGACATATGCGTAGCCGCCCTCAATCATGGAGGCGAAATTGGACTGGCCGTAAGGGAGCTTTTTGGGCATGGAATAACCTGCTTTTTAGGTTGTTTTCAGTAATTTATCATTATATTAATATAATTGATGCCGCCCGCCGGCACAATGCTTAGTTTTCTCCGGCAAGCTGATTTATCCGGCTCGCGAGGTCTGCCAGTTTTTTGAGCAGGTCGGGATTTCTCGAATCGAGAGCCGCTGCTTCGCTGTACATTGCATAGGCGACCGCGAGGTCGTTTGTTGATTCGGCAAATCGGGCGAGGCGCAGGCGTGTGGGGAGGTCGTTTTGATCAAGCGCCACGATCCGCCTGTCAATCTCCGCCAGTTTTTCTCCGTTGTCAACCCCCTCGTAAGACGCCGCGAGCATTCTCAAGTAGACCAAATTGTTGGGCTCCTGAGAACTGAGGAACTCCGCGTGCGGAAGCGCCGCATTAAAATTCCTCGTGTCAAGCAACGCTTGGGCGAGCAGGGGCCGGGCGGCGGCGACGTTTGAGTTGGCGTCGATGGCTCTCATAAGGTAAACAGCCGCGCTATCAAACACGCCGGTTTCGGCGTACGCCCTGCCGATTTTGAAAGCAAGCTCTCCGGTAGGCTTTTCCTTGTCGGTCGTTCTGAACTCGCAGAGCCCGGTATCCGCAAAAGTTTTGAACGGCAAGGCGGGCGAAGATGTAAGGATTATGGCTATGGCAAGAATAAGGATTTTTAACATGTAAGGTTTTTTCCTTTGGGTTTTGAACGGGGGCGACAGCCCAATAAATACAAATATACATGATGTTAGCGGCGCGTGTCAATCACCTTAACTTCGCCCTGATCTCCCTCTCTAGCCCGCTCAACAGCCGATTTCCCGGATTGCCCGCCAGTCCTCTAGCCACGATATCGCGCGCCTTTGCGTATTCTTCGATGGCGATATAGATATTCGCCAGGTTCGCGTATGCTTCGGGGCTGGGCTGTATTGATATCGCCCGCAGATACGCCGTTTCCGCCAGTTCCAATTCCCCGCGGGCGCCGTATATCGCCCCTAAATTGTTCCATGCTAAACTGTATGTGGAGTCCTGATCCAAAATCTTTCTGTACAACGCCTCCGCCAGCGTGTCTCTCTGTGTGTTTTGTAACTCTACAGCGCGGTTATACCACACGATAAGCGAATCATCGGGCCCCGTCGCGGCAACCGCCGCCCCACCCCGTTTGGATTGCTCGTAGTGCGTTTCAATATCCATGTTCCGTATTGTTGCGTCGATCCTCCGCGCCGTTTGATACCTGTTATGCGCTTCCTCAACCTCTCCTAGATTGTAATGCGTGACCGCGAGGTTGTATTGTGTGACGGCGTTGTTTGGCTCAAGCGCGGCGAGCCTGCTGTATAGATTTTTCGCCTCCGCCCAATCCCTCGCGGCTATCGCGCTGTTGCCGGCGATACGGAGGATTTCGGCGCGGTTTTGACCTTGAACTCTGTTTTCAAACTGTTTAGCTATTTCAATAGCTTCCCCGTGCATCCCGCCGCGGTGGGCGGCGAGTATCATATTGTGCACATGTGTATTGACGTCGGCGGGGAGGATGCCGGTGCCGGTCCGCGATGCCCCGGCGGTGTTGACGATCTCTCTGTATGCCTGATACGCCCCTCTGTAATCGCCGCTGTTGAAGGCGAGTGTCGCGCGGACGATATTTTTCTGCCGCCTCCAGTGGGTGTCGTCCGGAATGTTAGCGAGCGCCCCCTCGGCTCTCTGCCGCTCGCCGCGAGAGGCATAAATCCTGCTCAGTGTAAACCAGTCGTGCGCATCCTTATCGCTTATGGCCTGATATGTCGAAACCGCTTTCGCCGTGTCGCCCCTCATCAAATACATCTCACCGGACACGCGTGAAAAATATACGGACGACGGAAACTCTCTTTGGAGCAGCGCGTACATCCGCTCCGCCCTGTCGCTGTCGTTTTGCTGCCCCGCCAAAAGAAAGATATTAAAAGCTGCCATATCGCGCTTGTTTGATCCCAGCCCAGCCGTGTACGCCTCAAATGCCTCCGGTACCCGCCCCATCCCCTTAAACGCGTTTCCGATGTTGATATGAATAGCTTTGTCCGCCGGGTTAAGCGACTGCGCCGCCCTGTAACTCGTGAGCGCCCGCTCGTACTCCCCGCGGCTTTCGTATGATAGGCCGAGATTTATGTGGATCGTAGCGTTGTTCGATTCCTGAACGACGGTCTGTTCCCAGTGTGCCACCGCCTTATCCGTCTCGCCCATGCGGTTTAGGACAAACGCGAGGAGCGCGCGGGCGGCTGGGTTGTCGGGCCTGGCGGCCATGCTTCTTTCAAATGACTGCTTCGCCCGCGTCAAATCGTTCATCTCCATGTAGGCGTAGCCGAGCTGATAGTGCAGGCGCCAAACGTTTTCCCGCCAGTTGGGCAGGAGCGTTTCAAAAATCCTCGCGGCCCTCTGCGGCGAGCCCGCGGCGAGGTATGCCTCGGCGAGTTCGTACTGCACCCTCGTATCTCTCCTGAACTTTGCTGCTGCGGCTTCAAGCGCGGCTATGGCTCTGTCATGCCGCCCCAGCTCCCTGTTATAAATGGCGATATGGCGGAACACGCGAACATCTCTGTTTGCCGGCCTGACGGATTCGAGTGTCGCCAAAGCCTGTTCGATATTCCGTTGATGGTAATAGAGGATAGAGAGTTGTAGCGCGGCTTCGGCGCATCTGTTCCCCCTGCACGACGCCAGCCGCTTCGCCGCTTCGTCGACGGCCTTTTCCATTTCGGCAGCGCTCTTGCTTCCTATCGCGAGGTTGAGCTGCGCACTCGCGAGGTTGGGGTCTATGGCAAGCGCTTTTCTGAAGTGTTCCTCTGCCGCTCTCGTGTTTCCTCTCGTTTGATATACGACTCCGAGGAAGTCGTGGTACTGTGCCTTCTCGTCCATCGCCAGGGCTTGTTTGATGAGTTGTTCTGCGCTTGCTAGATCGTTGCGCGTTCGCGCTGCCATTGCCCGCAGGTACATTATGTGCGGGGTTTGGTGTGCGTCGCCGGCGCCGCTCCACATCTCTTCCGCTTTCGCGTGGTCGCCAAGCGTAAAATGGATTTGCCCGGCGTTGTACAGAAGAAGCGGGTCGCGCGGATACTGCCTGAGCCCACGCTCATAATACGCCAGCGCGTCCTCCGTGCTGCCGCAATTATTGGCCGCGAACCCAGCGAGGAGCCACGTGTCTACATTTGGCCTTGTTTCTACCGTTAAATATTTTGTGAGTGTTTCAAGCGCCCCCGTGCAGTTGTCGCCGTCGACCTGTACGTTCGCGAGGTCGAGCATCGCCGCCGGCGCCGCCCCGAGGGCGACAGCCCGCACGAGAAACTCCGCCGCCTGTGCGTAACGCCGCCTGACCCCCTCAATCCTCCCGAGCTGCGCCAGCGCGTGGGCGTTGTTACCTACGCTTCTCAGGACGGTTACCGCCCGCGCCGTATCGCCCGCCCGCAAGAGTCCGTAGGAGTAAAAATTCCAAACGTCCTGATTCGCCGGCGCGATTCTGTAAGCCCTCTCAAACTGCCTCATCGCCGCCGGTATCCGCCCCTCCTGCAAGTGTATCGCGCCGATGCGCACCATCGCTTCCGTAAACCCCATGTTTTGCCCGAGGGCAAGCTCAAACTGGTGTATCGCGTCGTCTGGCCTGTTGCTGTGAAGGTGTATAAGGCCGATATTGTAATAGCTGACATGGTACTGCGGGTCAAGCCTGATCACATCCTCCCAAACCCTCCGCGCCCCGCCCACATCCCCCCTTCTGTAAAGCACAACCCCGCGGTTGTTCAGCGCATCGCTGTACTGCGGGAAGAGTTTTACTGCCTGATCGAAGAAAGCGAGCGCCGCGTCGAGGTCGTTTTGTTCAAGCGCGTCGAGCCCCTGCAGGTTGACCTGATAGGCTTCGTCGGCGATTTTTGCGATGGCCGACGACAGGGCATCCTCGGACGACGGGTCAAACTGGATGATAAGGTCGCCGCGGGCGGAAACGTTGGTGGCTAATAAAGCCAGTAACATAGCGGATATAGCGGCGGTTTGTACGAGTTTTTTCATTTTACCCCTCTTCACCGTGAAAAGATATCAACCCCGGCAATTCTTCCCAACTATTAAAAACTATATCAGGAACGGTATTTTTGCCACCCCCAAAGACCATAATGTCGTCTCCGCAAAAAAGCGCCGTCCTCATGCCAATTGCCGCGGCCGGAGCGAGGTCGGCGGAAAAATCGTTCCCCGCAAACACGGTTTGGGCTGGGGTGATATGGTATCTTTGCAATGCCTCCGCCAGCCGCCTGAAAAGAATCTCGGCGGGTTTGACAAACCCGTATTCATACGAGAAAAACGTCAAGTCAACGTCAAACAGTTCATTGTAATCGCCGATATTCCCGCCGGATTGATCTCTGAAATAGAGCGTCAGGTCGATGGGTGTGTAGAACTGGGCGTCGGAGAGAATCCCTAGAACGATATTATCCGCCTTTAATTTTTTCAGTGCGCCAGATACCCCCGGATATAGTTCCCGCCCCATGCTGAAAAAGTTGTAGGCGGCGGCGAGGCAGCGGGGGAGTATCGCCTCTCCGCCCGGAACCAGCGCTCCGGCGTCATACCCGTTGCGTTTGAGCATCATCACGATTACCGCCCAAACCTCCTCAACGCGCACTTCCGGGTATTCTACCCCTTTGCTGGCGAATTTCTGGTGATTCAGCGCAATCAGCCCGTTGTAAAAATCGTTCAAAGTTTTTGCCGGGGGGTCCTGCGGGTTCATCTTCGCCAAAACCTCATCCATCCTGAACCTGTCTGCTACCTCTGCGAACGCCCGCACCAGCATCTCCTCCCTGCGCCCCCTCTCTTCAAACCCCGGCCGCCAGTAGTTAACCATCGTCCCGTAAATATCAACCACCACCGCCCTCACCCCCCGAAGCGTCTCAAATGCGCACCCGCGCTCCGCCGGCTTGAGGGTCCGCGGGTAAGCCCGCCTCTCGTTTTCGTGCAGTTGGCGTATATATTCCGCTATGTTGGACAATGTCACGCTCCTGATTCCGGTCAGTACTGGAATATAATTAAAGGTTAAATTCAAATTCAAAAGGTTTTGACGTTGCCGAAAAATTTTTCAGGAAATTGCGCGAAACCGATGAAGGGCAGATAACACCTCCAACACCCTTTCAACACCCCCAACAGCCTCCGCCTTACCCATCGCGTCAACATAGCTGTCCCGCCGGTTGTAAACCTCGCGTACGTTCTCCGCTAAAACTTCACCTGTCAGCCCGTCTTGCGGCAGCGCCTTGCAATACCCAGACTTTTCGAATGATTGGGCGTTCAGTATTTGATCACCGCGGCTCGCGGCGGTTCCGAGCGGGATGAGCAGCATGGGCTTTTTGAGCGCGAGCAGTTCAAACAGCGTTGTCGCCCCGGCTCGCGAAATCACGGTGTCGGCCATCGCGAAAATATCGGGTAGTTCTTCGTTCACGTACTCAAGCTGGCAATATCCGGGCCGTGCTCCGGGCGCTTTCCCGCCCTTGCCGCAGATATGGCAAATGTTGAAATCATCCAATAAGCGGTCAAGTGCGCTTCTGACCGCCTCGTTTACGGCCTGCGCACCGAGGCTTCCGCCTATTACAACAATCACGGGTTTTTCATCACCCGCAAAACCGCAATACTCCCGGCCTCTGCCGGCATCGCCGGCAAAAAGCCCCTCCCGCACGGGCAGTCCGGTTATCACCCGTTTTTTAGGCGGCAGATGCGCTTCTGTCTCGGGGAAACTGAAGCAGATTTTTTTCGCGAACGGTATCGACAGCTTATTGGCTAGCCCGGGGGTGATGTCTGACTCGTGTACGATGGCTGGGACCCCGCAGGCCCACGCCGCCCAAACCACCGGGCAAGAGACGAAGCCGCCCTTGCTGAAAACGGCGGCGGGCCGCAGCCTTATCATCAATACGAGCGACTGAAAAAAGCCGAGCGCGATTCTGAACAGATCGGTGAAATTCTTGAAATCAAAGTACCGCCGCAATTTCCCTGCGCTTACGCAGTGGTAGGGGACACCAGTTTTTTCGACAAGCCCGCGCTCCATCCCGTTCCTCGTCCCAACGTAGTGAACGTCGAGCCCCATTTTTTTTAGCCCCGGCATGAGCGCGATATTCGGGGTGACGTGCCCCGCGGTGCCGCCGCCGGTCAGTAAAATTTTTTTCATGTTAAACCGTTTCCCTCTCTATAATCGTTAATACATTTTTCCTCTTCCGAACTCCATGGTATCAGCTCACCCTTAAACGGCAGTACTGCCGAAAACCCCTCTATCAAGCATTCTGCCAGTGACTCAAACGTCGCGCCTGTTACCAACTCGTCAATACAGCAACATTTTGACATTAGCGACTCGGCCTGTTTCTCTTTTTCCATCTTGTCAATCCGCAAATATTCCGGCAGCCCGCGGAACGCGCCTGTTATCGGTATCGATCCGTGCTGCAACGCCGCCGTAGCTGTTCTCTTCTGCGCCGACCCGATTAGCTTTTTTCCGTCGACCATAATCTCGTCCCTGCTCGGCGCGAGGAAGCACGGCAGCTTTACGCTGCGGGAGATACCCACGGTGCTAACGCTCGAATCGTGCGCGGTGCATTTGATAGATGCTTTTTCGAGACCGCTTATGAGGCATTGGGAGATCAGCCTGTAGGTCTCCGTTATTCCGCTTCCCATATCCCTGATGGTTTTTGGAAAGACGCAGCTATAGGTGATGTCGCCGTCGTGCAGTACCGCGCGGCCGCCCGTGGGGCGTTTGATCCAGCCGACGGAGGCGGCGCGGAGCTTGTTAAGGTCGAGTTCGTTGTCGGGTGCCTGCATGTAGCCGATGGTGATAGACGGCTGCGCCCACGAGTAAAGGCGTATAGTTACATGGTTGTAATTTATACAATGATTGAGGAGGTAGAGATCGGCCGCCATATTGAAATCGGCGGATTTGGATTTGTCGATAATGAATCGCATAATACAAAAATAATAAATTAAAAATAATAAAGTCAAATTTCAGCAGTTTTAACATTTTTCCACAACCTGCAGAACTACTTAATCACCCCGAGCGAGCCATTTGGGGTCTCTATGCCCCCCCTTCCGACCTCGCAGCTTTTCCCAACTCTGCCGCAAGTTCGCGGGATTGGGCGGCAGTATCACCGCCCTTATACCATAAACCGCGGCTACTTGGTCTTTTTTTCCTTGATACGCGTGGCTTTGCCTGTGAGGCTGCGCAGGTAAAAAAGTTTCGCTCTCCTCACGCGGCCGCGCTTGAGCACCTTGATCTCGGCAATCAGGGGGGAGTGCGCGGGGAAAATGCGCTCTACGTAGACATTGCCGCTCGATTTGCGGACGGTGACCGTCGCACCGAGGCCGGCGCCGTTTCTCTGCACCACTACGCCCTGAAACTGCTGGACGCGCTCCTTGTCGCCCTCGCGGATCTTGAACGAGACGTTGATCGTGTCGCCGGGGCCAAACTCGACGTTGCGGTCCGACAACTGTTTCCTCTCTACTGCCTTGATGATGTCATTCATCGGGTACCTCCGAATTTTTAATTCGTTTAATTGTTTTTGTTTTTATTTTTATTTTCGTTATTAAATATTTTCTGCCGTCAATAAGTCCGGGCGGCGGACGCGCGTTATTTCTAACGATTTTTGATGCTGCCACTTCCGAATATTCGCGTGATGGCCGCTCAACAATACCTCGGGGACGCTTATCCCCTCAAAAACCTCCGGCCTTGTATAGTGCGGGTGGCTGAGAAGGCCGCTGTGGAACGAGTCCGTTTCGGCGCTGTCCATGTTTCCCAAAACCCCGGGGATGAGGCGCGTCACCGCGTCCACAACCGCCATAGCCGGTATCTCCCCCCCAGAAAGCACGTAATCGCCCACGGACACTTCCATGTCAACGTAATTATCCGTCACCCGCTGATCAATCCCCTTGTACCGCCCGCACAAAAGTATCAGCGACTCCTTTTCGGCAAGCTCTTTTACTACGTTCTGATTCAGGAGCCTGCCGGCAGGCGTCATGTACACAACTAACGGGTTTTTACCCGCAAGACGTTCGCGCGAAGCCCGGATAGCGTTGGCGAGCGGCTCCGGTTTCATGAGCATCCCGGCGTCGCCGCCGTAAGGATAGTCGTCAACGGACTGGTGCCGCGCGTCGTCCGAATAATCCCGGATGTTATGTATGCCAATCGACACAAGCCCTTTCTCAACAGCCCTCTTTATGATACTGTCGGAAAAAGCCCCGTCGAACATGCCGGGGAAGAGTGTTAAAATATCAAAGATCATCGGTAAACCTTTGGTAGTAATGCGAATGTCACAAAAGCTCCTCAATATAAGAATCGCTGACCACAACCACCCTGTTCTCCTCGTCCACCCGCACGACCGCCTGCTTGTTGTAGGGGACGATTATGTCGTAACCGCTCATCAGAGTTATTTCGAGGGCATCGGTCGAGGGCAGGTTCACCGTGTCTTTCACGACGCCGATTTTGTTGCCCTGCCGCTCGGATACCACCGCCATCCCTTTTAGATGGAAATGGTAGTATTGACCGTCTTCAAGCGGGGGCAGGTGCTCCTCACGCAAGTAGACGTTTTGCCCCGTGAGTTTTTCGGCCTCCGTCCGGTCATGCGCCATGTCAAATATAGCGGCGTGCCCCTGCTGGCGCAGCACCAATTTCTCCATAACGGCCTCACGCACACGGCGTTCGTCTTCCCCTATATAAACGGCGACCGGCGCTTTCAACCGTCCAAGCGTCTCCCCATAAGGGCGCAGCCCGCATAGACCGTCAAGCCCGATTGCCCGTTTTATGATCGCGATAGCAACCAAATCCATCCGCAACTCCCCTGCCGTCATTAATTTGCCGTTTCGAACATTGCCGGCGGCATAATTAAGGATAACACACGCCCGCGTTTAGTCTTCGCTCTTCACCTTACGGACTTTCGGCTTCCGCTTCCGCTCCGGCTTGCGCTCAATGGCTATGCTTTCGAGGCTTGCGCCCTTGTCGAGTTCCTCCATTTTTTCGAAGAACCTGTCCTGCCTGAGCAGGTTTTTGACCGTCAGCGTGGGTTCGGCGCCCTGCTTGATCCAGTAGGCGACCCTTTCGGTCTTGAACTGGAACGTTTTGGGGTTTGTCTGGGGGTCGTAGTAGCCGACCGTTTCCAAAAACCGTCCGTCGCGCCGCATGGCGCTGTCGGCCGCGACGATGCGGTACGTCGCGATTTTATTCCGGCCCGTGCGGGCTAGGCGAATTTTTACTGCCAAGGTTTTCTCCTTGTTTTGGTGTTTATATAAATGTTAATATTTTCTATCACATTTCGCATTCTTCAAAACGGCGGCATGTTGCGCATGGCGGCGGATGTGCCGCGCTTGCCGGCTATCTTGGTCATGCGCTTCATCATCACCTTCATGCTGTCAAACTGTTTTAACAACTTGTTTATGTCCTGCACCGTCGTACCGCTCCCGGCGGCTATACGCTTCTTGCGGCTGCCGTCGATAATCACCGGCTTTTCGCGCTCGCGCATCGTCATCGAACAGATCATCGCCTCTATCTTTACCATCATTGTATTATCAATGTTCGCGTCTTTCAACTGCCCGCCCAATCCGGGAATCATCGCGAGCAGCTCGCCAAGCGACCCCATCTTCTTTATCTGCCGCAACTGATCTAAAAAATCTTGCAGCGTAAACTGGTTGCGGCGTATCTTTTTTTCAAGTTTTTGGCTCTTCTCAAAATCAACCGTCTCCTGCGCGCGCTCGACAAGCGAAACGATGTCGCCCATCCCCAAAACCCGCGACGCCATACGCTCCGGGTGAAACATCTCAAGCCCGTCGGGTTTTTCGCCCACGCCGACAAACTGCACCGCCACGCCAGTAACATCCAATATCGAAAGCGCCGCCCCGCCGCGCGCGTCGCCGTCCATCTTCGTCAAAATCGCGCCCGTAAAGCCGACCTCCCTGTGGAATTCGGCCGCCACGTTCACCGCGTCCTGCCCGGTCATCGCGTCCGCGACAAAGAATATCTCGTCGGGCTTGACGGTGGCGCAAATCTCTTTGAGCTCCCCCATCATCTCCTTGTCGATATGGAGGCGCCCCGCCGTATCCACAAGAACGAGCGACTGCCCGTCGCGCTTCGCCGCCTCAACCGCCGCCTTTGCGATCCCCACGGGACGCGCCGCGCGGTCGACGTAAACCGGGATGCCGAGCGCCTTGCCGAGCGTTTCAAGCTGGTCGATCGCCGCCGGCCTGTACATGTCGCACGCCGCCATGAGCGGCTTGTGCCCCTGCTTGCGGAAATACAGCGCGAGCTTGGCGCAGGCGGTGGTCTTCCCCGACCCTTGCAGGCCGGCGAGCACTATCACGTTCACACGGTTGGTGTGAAGTTTTATCTGCCGCGCCGCGCCGCCCATGATGGACGTGAGCTCGTCGTGCACTAATTTTACGAACTGCTGGCCCGGGGTAATGCTGTCGAGCACCCGGCTGCCCAAAGCCTTTTCCTGAACGACGGCGGCGAATTTCTTTACAACCTTGTAATTGACGTCGGCTTCAAGAAGCGCACGCTTGACGTCGCGGACGGCCTCGGAGACGTTCTCCTCCGTCAGCTTGCCGCGTCCGCGGAGCTTTTTGAATATTGCGTCGAATCTGGTTGATAGTTCTTCAAACATAAAAAACCTGTATAATATAAAATAAAAAATCAAAATTAAGGGGGGAAGTCTCCCCCACGCTCCAGCCAATGGGCAAAAAGACGCCCATTGTCTTCCGCTACCCCCTCTGCGGGGAGCCACGCCCCAGTGGGGCGTTGTTGGCTCGCAACGCCCCGCTATATTAACACCCCCAACCCCCTTACAGGGGGCTAAGTCAAAAACTAAATCAATGTCAAAACCAATTGTTTTTTAATTTCGCATTTCGCATTTCGAATTTCGCATTCCAACGCCGAATCTTATAAAGATATATTTTGGTACACCGGTTGCGCAAGATTTATAATTATATTTATGAATGACGAAAAAATTATTGTTTATGGGGCGGATTATTTTATGGCGGCGGCGCTTCGGGAGGCCATGAGGGCGTTTGACGAGGGGGAGGTGCCGGTGGGAGCGGTAATTGAGAAGGACGGGGCGATTATCGGGCGGGGGTACAACCGTATAGAGGGTTTGGGGGACGCGACCGCCCACGCCGAAATCATCGCCATAACCGCGGCGTCGGAGTCTGTGGGGGACTGGCGGCTGAACGGGTGCACGCTTTACGTGACGCTGGAACCGTGCCTGATGTGTCTGGGGGCAATACTGCAATCCCGCGTCAGCGCGGTGGTCTACGGGGCGAAAGACACCAGGTTGGGGAGCATAGACAGCTTCCAATACCGCGAAGAAGCCGAAAAATCATACCGCGTCTTCCCGCAAATAACATCAGGTGTGATGGAAGACGAGTCACGAGAGCTGCTAAAAGAGTTTTTCAGAAAATTACGAAAAAAGCAATCTTCGATTGTTTGTTGTGACGGCACAAGCCGACGATCTTAGATTTTCTAAATGCGTGACATACATCGTGTACTCACAATTAAATTTTTTTAGGACACACGTGTAAATGCGCCGGACACACGCCGTATACTCACAATTAAAAATTTTGCGTTTGGTTTTACATCTGGCATATATTATATTAGCCCTTATATTCGTGCAAATTCAGCATAAACTCGCCCTTATATTCGTGCAAAATATGGCGAATCTCGGGTTGATATTCGTGCAAAATGTCTCTTGTTAAGGGGGTGGAATGTGGCGAAAAGGTATATAAAACGCGGGCGGTTGGTTGGGTGTTTGTTTATAGGTTTTCCGTTTCGTCGGATGCTTTCGCTTGGAATTCTTTTTTAAGCATTGCTGCCATGAAAAACCTGCATTACAGCCAGCCCCCGTTGTTCCGGCAGACATCCAAGAGCGCCATGTGGGTGTGAATTTCGTTTTGAGTGTGCTCGTAATTGTAGTTCTCATACAGAAAATCTATACCGCCGAACTCTTTCAAATACTGATATGCCTCAGGAATAGGCCTTTTAAAGCCGCGGGCGAAACCTATTATTATCCAGTGAATATACCTGATACGGTCTTTGGATTCCTCTGTAAACGTATTTTCCATAATCGAAACCCCCTAACAACCGGTGTTTAATGTAACATACATAAACCAAATATAGTATATGGCAAGAGGGAACGCAAAATCATTTTTTTTAAACCTCGAAAACTTTTCAGCATACGACAGAATAAGGGTCTATCCGCTGTACGCGGCAGGGGTTATTTAAGGGTTGCGGGAATGTAGGTACCACCGGAACAATCACGAATTGGGACAAAGATTTGGATGACCCTGAAAATAGGTGTGATTTTTGGCCAATATATTCAGATTAACGGTGCCTCTTTTTGGATTCAAAGTGAACACCGAACATGAATTGATTGACGAAGCCGCCCCCATTATCATCATTCATCCAATCCTTGGAGCTTAATAATCCTCT
>JAITFQ010000146.1 GCA_031281225.1 Chitinispirillales bacterium | reverse complement strand
CGACGAACTCGCGGCCATCGCCGGGTTCATATCAGAGGAGCTCGGCCCCGGTACGCCCTGGCACGTGTTGAGATTTTTCCCCCGATACCGTATGTCCGCCCGCCCCGCCACGGAAATATCATCAATCGAAAGAGCCGTAAAAGCCGGCCGGGCCGCGGGCCTGCGCCACGTTCACGCTTAATTTTAAATTTTTTTGGACATAGGGCACAGGCATTAATTATATTGTAGTTAGTATCCTTCGTAGTAAAATCCCACTCTCTTTTGCGGTACGGTCTTTTTTGGAGTTCTTCTTGCGGTTAAATCTGAGATAGCGCTTCGTGCAGGCGGGGGTGCTTAGCCATCAGATATTGGTTACTTGCTTGGGTTTTTCAAAAATTGTTTTTATTGATTCTAAACACATTATCAAAGGAGCGTGTTCATGTTTCGTATTTTCATCGTTCTCATTGTTGCGGTTTCCGTATTTTTTTCTGTGTATGGCGGAGAAAAGCAGCATCTTTCCAACAACGTAATCGGCTATCTTTCCGCCGGCGAATATCGGGTAAAGTCAACCATCACTGTCCCCGCTGGCGAAACGCTCGTCATACTCGCGGGCGTAACCCTCTATTTCGAGCAGCTCACAGGTATTGAGGTTTTGGGCACTCTCTCCGTTGACGGCGAGCCTGGCGCTCCGGTCGTTTTGACATCTGTGAACGCCGCCGCCGGTTCCCCCGAGCCCGCGCAGCCGTTTGATTGGAACGGGATAAGGGCCGCGGACCCCTCCGCGTCCGTCCGTCTGCGCCACACGCGGGTCAGCAACAGCGTTTATGGCGTGAATCTGGCCTATCCCGAGGCCCGCGCGGAGTTTGAGGAGGTTGTATTTCAAGACAACGGTTACGCGTCTTTGGCCAAGGGCGAGCAGATCGTGCCGCTGGCCGCCGGCGAGCCGTTCAACGCGCGATGGAACGTTGAGGGGGCGGGGCTGGGACTGGAGGGGGAGCAGGGGCTGGCGCGGGTTCCGGTTGCCGCGGGTGAGATGGTGAAAAAAGATGACAGGGGCAGGGTTCGCTTTATAGTGAACGTTTCTGCGATCGGCGTCGGCGCTGCCGGGGTTATCATATCCAGCGTAAGTTTGGCGCGGCTTGACGGTAATTTTAACCGTTACGTAAGTGAGAACGGCTTGGAAAGGCGGCAGGCAAACAGGGTTTACAGCAACATTGAGACGGGCACGGTTGGGCTGATGATGACGGGCGCGGCGCTGGCTTGTTTGGGGGTGACGTTATTTTTTTGAATCTCTTGACTTTTTTACTTCCCGCATTTATTATATTAAATTGTATTGGGAATACTTGCGCCAGTAGCTCAGCTGGATAGAGCGTCGGCCTCCGGAGCCGAAGGCCACAGGTTCGAATCCTGTCTGGCGTATGTAAACGTAAAAGACATTCTAATGGGAGGTTGCTATTAACTTCCGTACTAACACAATCGGAATTTTTGATGTTGTCCTGCCGGTGCTTGAGGGCGACGAAGTTTTCAATTCGGGCTTTCTGAAGGACTATGTCAATCAGATGATCGCGGCCGGTCGGCGCAATATCGCCGTCGACATTTCGCCGCTCGACTACATATACTCCGACAGCATTAACGTGCTGATGGCGCTTAGCAAGGGCGTGTCCGAGGCTGGCGGCCACATGGCGCTGCTTAATCCGCAGGCGGCTGTCACGGGTATTATCCAAAAAGCCGGCATAACGGGGACAGTGAAAGTATGCGGCAGTGAAACCGAGCTTATCGCGGTGTCGGGTGAGATCACGGCCATGCTGGCCGCGGCGCCCGCCGAGGCGGTATCGGAGTTCGAAAGTTTACGCTCGGAGATAGGTTCGGCGTTCGGTGACGGTTTAGCGGCGCCTTCTGCGCCCTCCACGCCACCGCCTGCCGCGGCGGCCCCGCCTGTTCCGCCTCCGGCTGCACCGCCGCCGGTCGTGACGCCTCCCCCCGCGCAGCAACCCGCGTGGACGCCGCCGCCCGCTCCCACGCCGGCGCCACCCGTGTCGGTGCCGGATTTGCAGCCTATGACGCCGCCTCCGCCTGTGGTTGCTCCGCCGCCACCTCCGCCGCCGATGCCCAAGGCGCCGGCGTTCCCGCCGCCTCCGCCCAGAGAGAGTGCGCCGGTTGCGGAAACGCAGAAATTTCCGGAAGCCCCCGTGAAAAGCGCGTCGTTTGACACCGCGCTCGGCGACGATGCTGATAAAGAAAAATTCCCCGCCGGCAATTTCGACGACGACTTGCCTAAGAAGAAGAAAAAGGGTTTCCCTGTCGCGGCTGTCATAGCTGTGCTTGTCCTTGCCGCGCTTGGCGCCGGAGGATATTTTTACCTGACAAAAACGGAAGAAAGCGCTCCGCCGCCAGTGACCGCGCCTACCCCTCCTCCTCCGGTTGAAGAGCCGGTAGAAACGGAAGGTGCGGAAGAAACTCAGATTGCCACCGTGGAAACGCCGGCGGCTCCGGTTCCGGCGCCCGCGCCAAGGCCGCAGCAGCCACCGCCGCCGCAAAGACCGGCTCCGGGCAGACCCGCGGCTCCTCCGCCAGCACGGGCCGCGGCGCCCACACCTGCACCCACGCCCACGCCCGCGCCTGCGCCGGCACCCGTGCCGCCCCCTCCACCGCCGCCTGCGCCCGAACCGGTCGCCCCCGCGGCTCCGGCAGCCCCGGCGGCACAGGTTACCATTACGTCAACGCCGAGCGGTGCTACCGTAGAGGTTGATGGCAGGAGAGTGGGTACAACCCCTGTGACATTCAGGCCGGATGCGTGGGGCGAAATGACAGTACGCGTATCCATGAGCGGGTTTGAGACGGTTACAAGGGACGTAGAGTTTGAGGGCCGGCCGGTAAGCGTGCCGTTTACCCTGTCGCGGGCCTCCGCGGCTCCTCCTCCTCCGCCGCCCGCGGCTTCTCCTCCGGCCCCGGCAGCGCCTCCTCCGGCAGCAGCGCCGGCAGCGGGAGGGGCAAGCATATTCATCGCGTCCCTGCCGCCGCAAGCCGACGTATACATCGGCGGAAGGCTCATAGGCAGGACGAACGACGGCGAATTGCAGGTCCCGGCGGGTACGCACCAGGTAAGGTTCGTGAAGGGCAACCTTGAAAAGACCGAGTCCATGACGTTCAATGCGGGCAGAAACCCGACAAGGTTTGTCAACTTGAACCAGTAAACCAACTGACCGCGGGCGGCTCCGCGCGAGCTGCCCGCGAATATAACCCTGAATCGGAATGTTTAGCCATGGCAACAGTCGAATTTGCCGAACAAGTGCGTGAAAACATAATAAGGAGCGGCGTCGACGACCGCTACAAAATCGGTGCCTACGGATTTGTCCTCAGAGGTCTTGATTTCTACATCTCAAAAATAGGCGGAAAGCGCCACGTAAGCGGTCAGGAGCTCTCCGGAGCGCTTATAGTCTTCGCGCACAAGCAGTTCGGGCTGATGGCCAAAAGCGTGTTTGACTACTGGGGCGTAAAAACGACGGGTGACCTCGGGTGCATAGTATACAATATGATAAAGGTCGGCATGATGGACAAACAGCCCGGCGACTCGCTCGACGATTTTTTTGATGTCGCCGACATCCGCGCGGTCTTTAAAAGCGCCAACGCCGAGTGCTTCCAAATCGACAGGCCTTTTATCAGAAAAATGAAAGGGTAGGGCGGCCCCGTAAAAAAAATAAAAAAAGCCTTGATTCTGTCCGCCCCATCAATTATATTAGTAGTTCAGTTTCAATTTTGACGCCAACTTTTGACATCTGTGTGCCGCTTTAGCTCAGCCGGTAGAGCAAGGGACTGAAAATCCCTGTGTCCGCGGTTCGATTCCGCGAGGCGGCACCATTTTTCTCATATACATCCCTAATGAAAATTTCGTAACCCCGCTTCACGCGCCCAGCGCATCGCTTGCGCGAACTCTTCCTGAGTTACACGCCGATCGAGAGGCGGGTGTTCGCGCGCTTGAAACATAGGCGTGTACTGGCCCATGATGTTGACGTGGGTTTCGGGGCCAAGTTCGGAAACTACCCAGCGGACGAAAGTGTCGGTGCCTCCTAGATTTTCCGGTAAAACCAAATGACGGATTAGTAGCCCGCGCTGAGCGACGCCGTCGGCCTGTTGGAGTACGCCGACCTGCCGGTGCATCTCCTTGATCGCGGCAGCGGTGTGGAGCGTATAATCAGGCGCGCCCTTTGAAAAGCGGACGCCCAACGCCGAGTCCTGATACTTGAAGTCCGGCAGATAGACATCGACAATGCCGTCGAGCAGTCTAAGCGCTTCAAGCGATTCGTAGCCGCTCGAGTTGTAGAGCAGCGGCAGCGTCAGCCCCTCGGCGATGGCGAGCCGGAGCGCTTTGATAATATGGGGTATCAGGTGCGTAGGCGTGACCAAATTGATGTTGTGGCAGCCCCTGCGCTGGAGGTTAAGCATCATGTTGGCAAGTTCGGCATGGGTCGTCTGCTCACCGTCGCCGCGGTGGGCGATTTGCCAGTTGAGGCAGAATACGCAAAGCAGGTTGCAGTTTGAGAAAAAAATTGTTCCCGAACCGTTCCTGCCGCGGAGCGGAGTTTCCTCGCCGAAGTGGGGGCCGAAAGAGGCGACCTTGAAATTTTGGGCGGCAGTACACATCCCCGCCACACCCGACGCGCGGTTTGCGCCGCAAAGACGCGGGCAGAGGCGGCAAGGTTCAAACAACGCCCAGAGCGCTTTTTCGCGGCGTTCAAGTTCGCCGCTTTGTTCTAAATCAAGATACCTCAGCGCCCGTGGTGAATTTACGGTTTGACCGGCATTTCCGCTTTGATTTTGGCCTTTTTCTTCGCCCGTAATGCCGTCTGCGAACAGTCCCCGCACGACGCCAACCCCGCCCAGCGCCGCGGCGGCCCCGGCAGCCACAAGGCCGCCTTTAATGAACTTTCTCCGGGACAGTTCCATATAGCCCTGATATCTCCTCAGCAACAGGTTTCTCTTTAAGCCGATAATTTCAATATATATTGCGGCAAAGCGTTGACAAAAAATTTTAGTACCGCGTAATCATTGCTGCGCTAAATTACCGGCCCCCGCTACCCCTGCAACTCCATATCCGATTTCGGGTGCTTGCACAGCGGGCAGGTGTAATCGTCGGGCAGATCGCCGTCGGTTTGCTCGATGTAGCCGCAGATTTTGCAAGCGTAGGTTTTTTTGCCCTCGGCCCGCGGCGCGGACGCGGGCTTGGGCTTGATATGGTCGAAATAATATTGATACGAAAGCGAGGCGGCGTTTGAAAGCACCGCGGCTTCCGAGACCTGCGCGACGAATAGCGTGTGCGTCCCGTAATCGGCCGCTGCGATCACCTCCGCCGAGAAAAACGCGTTTGCGTTGCGGGTGATATAATACAGCCCGTTTTCACTTTTTTCGCAAGCGTCCTCAAAACCGGCGAACTTGTCGGCGTCGCGGCCGCTCTGAAACCCGAACCTTTTGAAGACGTCGAAACTCGAATCCACCGTAAGTACAGAGATATTAAATATCCCCGATTCGGCAATCAGGTCGTGCGTGAAGTTTGACTTGTTTACCGCGACGGCGATCCGCTTGGGGGTGTCGGTAATTTGCATGACCGTGTTGATTATGCAGCCGCCGCCCTTGCAGTTTTTCGCGGAGGTCAGAACGAAAAGCCCGTATGTAATCTTGAAAAACGCGCCAGGGTCGACTTTGTTTTCGCGCGCTATGGGCACATCGCATTTGGGGAGCGACTCGATAACCGCCTTTGCCAAATTTTCTATTTCAGCTAGATTTTTATCCTTAACGCTCGATTTCAGCGACACGGCGTTTTCTAAAAAAACGGTGTTTTTGAGCGGCGACAAAATCTCTTTCATAAGCCGCCCCGACTGCGCCGCCCACGACCCGTTTTCGATAAACGCGACTGTCCTGTTTTGCAGGTTGTGGGCGGCGATGTCGTTTAAGAGCGCCTCCATGGTTACGAAAATTTTTGAGTTGTAGGTAGTGCTCGCGAAAACGAGATGGCTGAACCTGAACGCCTGCGAAAGGATGAATGACGGGTGCGAAACGGATACATCGAACATCGCGATTTTCTTGACGCCCGCTTCCGCGAGTTTCGTCGCGAGGATATTCGCCGCGTTCTCGGTGTTTCCGTAAACGGAGGCGTAGGCGATCAAAACCCCGTCCTCCTCCGGGGTGTAGGCGCTCCATTTTTGATACTTGTCTATAATACTGCCGATGTCCCTGCGCCAGATTGGCCCGTGAAGCGGCAGGAGGGCGGATATTTCGAGGCACGACGCCTTTTTGAGCGCCGCCTGAACCTGCAACCCGTACTTCCCGACAATGTTTGTGTAATATCTCCGCGCCTCGTCTAAAAAATCGCGGTCGAAGTCGACCTCGTCGGCAAAAATATTTCCGTTGAGCGTCCCGAAAGACCCAAAGGCGTCCGCGGTGTATAGATATTTATCGGTTGTGTCGTAGGTCAGCATAACCTCGGGCCAGTGAACCATCGCCGCCGTGTAAAAAATGAATTTATGCCTGCCCGTGCAGATTTCGTCCCCGTCCTTTACGACAACCGCGCGGCTGTCTACATCGAAATCAAAAAACTGCTGTATCATGGGGAAAGTTTTCGCGTTGCCGATGATTTTTACTTCCGGAAAGCGCAAAACCAGCTCGCCGAGCGTCGCGCAGTGATCGGGCTCCACGTGGCTTATCACGACATAGTCAAGTTTTCTGCCTTGCAGGAGATAGTTTAAGTTTTCAAAAAACACCTCGCTTGCCGATTTGTCGATACAGTCGAGGAGGACGGTTTTTTCGTCGAGAACCAGATAGGAATTGTACGAGACCCCGCTTGGAATCGGGAACGCGCTTTCAAACAGCGCCAGCCGCTTGTCATTCGCGCCTATCCAAAAAACATCGTCGTTAATTTTTCTTGTATTGTGCATAAAAGGCCTCCGTCGTGGCAATTTTTTATTGTGACAGTCTTAGACTGTTTTTGTTGTGAGTATACGACGCGTGTCAACGCAGTCTACTCGTGTGTCCTAAAAATTTTTATTTGTGAGTATACGATATATCTCACGTATTTAGAAAATCCAGCATTGTCGGCTTTGCCGTCACAATACCAATCACAAAATTACGTTTACGAACGTGTTAAATATTGTTCCCAAAATCTCTTCCGTCAATTTATCCAGCTCCTTAGACCCGTCTAACAGCTTGATTTTTTCCGGGTTCGCCGCGGCGGCTTCAAGGTATCCTTTTCTGACGTTTTCAAAAAACTGGGGGCTTTCGCTCTCTATCCTGTCCTTCCCCTTGCCCGATTCGGCTAAGCGTGCGATGGACAGCTCCACGGGGATGTCGAAAATAAATGTGATGTCGGGGGAGAGCCCGCCCGTCGCGAAATTGTTTACGGAACGCAGCAGGCCGAGGTCAAGGCCCCTGCCGTGGCCCTGATACGCGAAAGTCGCCTGCTCGAATCGGTCGCAGAGGACGATTTTCCCGTCGTCAACCGCCGGCTTTATGATTGTGCGGACGTGCTGGGCGCGGGCGGCAAGATATAATAGAAGCTCCGTTTCGGAGCACATTCCGGCGTTTTCCGGCGATATCAGTATCTCCCGGATCTTCTCGCTGATAACGGCGCCGCCGGGTTCGCGGGTGACGAGGCAATTCATCCCCTCCGCTTTCAAGGCTTTCGCCACGCGGATTAACTGGGTGCTTTTGCCGCAGCCGTCTATCCCTTCAAATGTGAAAAAATGGCCATGTTTCATACGTTTTCGCCGTGGCATTTTTTGTATTTTTTCCCGCTGCCGCAGGGGCAGGGGTCGTTTCTGCCGACTTGCGGGCCGACCCTGATCGGCTGGCGCTGGGCCGGCTGGCTGTCTTCGCCGCCGCGGCTTGTCATCATCGCGGCAGGCATCCTCGCGCGGGCGGACATCGCCACGTCTTGCGGCTGCTGCGGGCCCGCGCCCGGGCCAAACGTGCCCATGGTGTCGTGTACGGCCCTCGCGCCGGCAAAAACCCCGGGCTGGCGCTCAACGCGCTCTAACCTGAACAGATAGTTCGATATCTCCCGCGCGACATTGGCCCGCAGCTCCCTGAACATCGTCAAACCCTCGCGCTGATACTCGAACAGCGGGTTTTTCTGGCCAAACGCGCGGAACTGCACGCCGCCTTTCAGGTGATCCATCTCAAACAGATGATCTTTCCACAGAGTGTCGATCACCATAAGAAAAACGCTGCGCTCAAAATTGCGCATGGCATCGGCGCCGAAACGCGCCTCTTTCTCCTCGTACCGCTCCTTGACTAACTTCCAAAGCTCGTCAAAAGTATCTTCCTGCTGCGCGGCCGACACTTTGTCTTCGTGTATGCGGTAGACGACGCCAAAAACGGTCTGCGCCTCTTCATATAATCCGTCGAGGTTCCAATTTTCCGAAAACGCGCGGTCGGGCGCGTGTTTTATCACGATCGCTTCAAGCGCGCTCGCTATCTGGTCAAGTATCTCATCCTTCAAGTTTTCGCCGCTTAAAATACGCTGGCGCAGGCCGTATATCTCGCGCCTTTGCAGGTTCATCACGTCGTCGTATTCCTTGAGGTGCTTCCTTATGTCGAAGTTGCGCCCCTCCACCCTCTTCTGCGCGCCGGCTATCGAGCTTGATACCCATCTGTGGCTTATCGCTTCGCCCTCGGGCGTTCCGAGCCTGTCCATGACGGCCCTGATCCTCTCCGCGCCAAAAATGCGCATCAGGTCGTCGTCTATCGAGAGGAAAAATTTGGACGACCCCGGGTCGCCCTGCCGCCCCGCGCGGCCGCGAAGCTGGTTGTCGATACGGCGGCTCTCGTGGCGCTCCGTCCCTATTATATGAAGCCCGCCAAGTGAAAGAACTTTCTGATGCTCTTCGCGTGTTTTTTCGTAAAGTTTTACAAATTTCTGACGTTTTTCTTCAAGCGTCACCGTGTAGGGGTCGGTATTCTGTTTCAAAAGTTCATTGTTCGCCATCGCCTCAAAGTTTCCGCCGAGCACAATGTCGGTACCGCGGCCCGCCATGTTGGTCGCTATCGTCACCGCGCCGATCCGGCCGGCCTGCGCGACGATCATCGCCTCCTTGGCGTGGTGCTTCGCGTTGAGCACCTCGTGCTGAATACCGGCGCGCAGAAGCATCCGGCTCAGCAATTCCGATTTCTCGATGGAGGTCGTACCCACGAGGCACGGGCGTCCCTGCTCGTTTTTCTCCCTGATATCCTGCACGATGGCGTTGTACTTCTCGCGGAACGTTTTGTAGATTTCGTCGTCGTAGTCAAGCCTTTGCAGGGCGCGGTTTGTGGGGATGGTCACGACGTCGAGCTTGTAAATTTCGTGAAATTCCGCGGCCTCGGTGACGGCGGTGCCGGTCATCCCCGCGAGCTTGCCGTACATCTTAAAAAAGTTCTGAAACGTAATGGTGGCAAGCGTCTGGTTTTCCCCCGCGACCTTTACCCCCTCTTTCGCTTCAAGCGCCTGGTGCAACCCCTCGCTGTAACGGCGTCCGTGGAGGATACGGCCGGTGAACTCGTCGACGATCAAAATCTGCCCGTCCTGCACAACGTAGTTGACATCACGTTCAAATAAGGAATAAGCGCGCAACAACTGGCTGACGCTGTGAATCCGCTCCGATATTTCGGCGTACTCCCTGTGCGCCTTCTCTTTTTGCTCGGCCTTTTCCTGAATGGAGAGCGACTCCTCGCGATCGATCTTTCCGAGCGTCTCCGCCAGGTCCGGCACGACAAAAAACTCCGGGTTGCTCCCGCCGACCATCATTCTGCCCTTTTCGTTGAGCTCCGCGCTGTGGCCGGATTCGTCGATCGTGTAGTAAAGCTCATCGTCAATCATGTGCAGTTTTTTGTCCCGCAGATAATCGGTTTCCACCGCTTTCATGTACCTCGCGGAGCCCTGCTCTTTCATAAGTTTTATAAACCGCTTGTTTCTGGGCGCGCCGCGCTGCATTATTAAGAGTTTGAAACCGGCCTCGTACTCCTTACCCTCCTGTTTGAGGAGCTCCTCCGCCTCGGCCACGATTTTTTGCGTGAGCGTGTTCTGCGCAGACACTAATTTCGCGACACGGGGCTTGAGTTCCTCGTACTCGCGGTTGGACTTGGTGACAGGCCCGGAGATGATGAGCGGCGTCCTCGCCTCGTCAATCAGTATATTGTCGACCTCGTCGACAATAGCGAAGTTATGCTCCCTCTGTACGCACTGCTCCGGCGCGTTGGACATGTTGTCGCGCAGGTAGTCGAACCCGAACTCGTTATTCGTCCCAAAAGTAATATCGCTCGCGTAGGCCGCCCGCCGCTCGGGGCTGTGCGGTTCGGTGAGGTCGAGGCAGCCGACGGTCAGCCCCATAAAGTTAAAAATCTTCCCCATCCACTCGCTGTCGCGTTTCGCCAGGTAATCGTTGACGGTTATGACGTGCACGCCTTTGCCGCTAAGCGCGTTCAGATACGCCGCCATCGCCGCGACCTGCGTTTTACCCTCCCCCGTCTTCATCTCCGATATCTTCCCCTGATGCAGCGCCGCCGCGCCCATGACCTGTACGTCGAAGTGCGCCATGAACCGTATCTCGTTCCCCGTAGCGGGGCTTTTCACCATTTTGCGCTCCCCGAGCACGCGGTGCGTGGCCTCACGCATGACAGAAAACGCCTCCGGCAGGAGGTCGTCGAGCGTTTCGCCCGCCGCAAGCCGTTCCCTGAACTCGGCGGTCTTGCCCTTAAGCTCATCATCGCTGAGCGCGGCGGTGGGTTCCCTAAAACCGTTTACAGCTTCAAGAACCGGCTTCAACTTCTTGATGTCGCGCTCCTGCTTTGAGCCGACCAATTTCCCAATCACCCCAAAAAATCCCATATTTTTCATCCTGTTTTTATTGTGAGTATACGATGTATCTCACGCATTTACATGTAATGTTTTTATTTCAGTCTATTAAAATAGTTTATGGCAATGGGTAAGTGTGCGGATATTTAACTCAAAAACATATCGTTCGCGGGCTACAAAACATCCCCGTTCCTGATCTCGCAATTTTTTCCGCAGAACCCGATGCCGTATTTCATGACGCCGCTGTAGCCTTCGCCGTTCCAGTGTGCCGCGCAGCCGCTGTTTTCTATTTCTGAGAGTGCTTCGGCGCACGCGGCGGGCAGTTCGTGGTATTTTGGGGTTACCCTGAACTCAAAGACAACCGCCTTGCCCGTTTTTTTGTCGATACCGTACATCACCAAATCGCTGCGCCCCTTTCCGGTTTCGCGGTTGGATTTGATGAGGTAGCCGTTTAGGCGGGAGAGTATGCCGGTCATGAACCCGTGGTAAAAATTTTCGGCGCTGTCTGCGTGGATTATGCTTTCGCTCAGCAACGCTTCAAGCTCGGTTTTGAAAATTTTTACGTTGCCGTTCAGGATGGCGTCAAAGAGGGCGTCGAGGTTTTTTTCGGATATGCGGTTTTTGAACCGTTCGTGTATTTTGGCGGCGTAGATGTATCTTATCTCCCTGTTGGGGACAGACAGATCAAGGGTCAATTTACCGCCCTCGCCCTGCCGCCCGCCGCCGGTTTTTTTCAGGTAGCCGGCAAATAAGAGGGCGTTCCACAGGTTTTTGCTGTCCCTGTATGTTTCGCCGCAGGTTATGTATTCATGGATAGTTTTTGAAATTGTCCCGCCCGACATCAATATTTCGATCTCCGCCCTTGTTTCGCCGTCTGCGGCGTGCACGAATTCGCGGATGATATCGTTGGCGCTGGTGTTTGCCCAGTAGGGTTTGGGGGTTTCATTTATATACGCGAGCCAGCCGCTCACAACAAGTATGGAACTCCACGGGTTATACACTTGCGTGTCTCCGAAAAGATAGCCGTCGTACCAGTCTCTGACCACCTGAGCCTTGGACGCGAGCCCGTAGTGTTTGAGCATGGCGTCCATCTCATCCTGCGTAAAGCCGAAATACCCGGAGTATTGGCTGGTCAACACGGAGATAATTTCAAGGTTGTCAAACCCGGTAAAAATACTTTCCCTCGAGATTGGCAGGCATCCGGCCAGCACCGCGAATTGTAGATGCGGGTTGTCTTTGAGCGCATCCCCCAAAAGCGGGCGGATGAAGTTAACCTGCTCGTCATAAAAACCGTGGAAACAGGAATTTACGAGGGGAGTGTCGTATTCGTCAATTAAAATTATTACTTTTTGGCCGTGATAATTTTCCAAGCATTCGCAAAGAAATCTGAGCGATAGGGGGTAATTCTCGCGGGTGCCCTTGCCGGAAGCTAATGTTTCAAACAGCGCCTTGTCCTCGTTATTGGCTATTTTTTCGAAAACATAATGATGGCGGCGGAATTCACCGGCGATATCGCCCGTCAATTGCGCGTACGACTCATCAAAACTCGCCCCCTTCGCCTCCTTAAAGCTCAAAAATATCACCGGATACCTGCCCTGGTGCTCCATATACCTGCCGCCGGCGTTCTCTATCTTCAACCCGTTGAACAGCGCCCGCGTATCCTTGCCGCCAACCGGCGCAGTGTCCTCAAAGAAACATTTGAGCATGGTTTGGGCTAGCGTCTTGCCGAAGCGGCGGGGGCGGGTGTAGAGGGTTACCCCCGGCTCTCTGTCTAAAAGTTCCTTAACAAGCAAGGTCTTATCAACGTAGTAGCAGCCGCTTTCTATCACATTGTCGAAAAGCGGCTTGCCTATGGGCAGCGGGGCCGGGGTTCTTTTGGAGTTCATGTCCAATAATATAGGTTCTGCCCGTGGAAAAAAGCAAATTAATGGGGCCGGCCCGGCGGCGCCAAAATTGCGGTATGATATTTTTTTTAATTTATGTTGTATATTTGGATTTTTATTATTATTTTATATGGCGGGGTAGCTCCGCGGCTATCAAACCGTAATTTTAACGATAAACCATGCACCATTATTCCCAACTGCGGACGGAGGTTACTAATACATGGCAGGGCTCGGCTCTTACACTAACGTCTTTGACGATAAGAATGAATTTGACAAGCTGCACGACCTGATTCTCGGCGCCGTGCAGGAGTTCTCGGTCTACCGCAAGGGCAACCTGACCTACGGCGAGATCATGTTTGTCATGGAGTGCATCCTCGACAACATGCGCGGGACATCGGAGAAAGAGGCTCACAGCCATGTTATCAGCGGGCTTGAGTCGCCAACGTTCACCACGCTTATGGCGATCGCGTCGAGATTAGTGGAGACCATGGTCAAAAAAGGGGTCATCGGATCCTCAGAGGAAGCCTATGTGCTTCACGGGGAGCGGTAGCCATGAGTGTGGCGTTCCCTTACACCATAGGGGTTAAGCTGCAGAGCGACCCGGACGTTATCCCCGCGATGCGCAAGTTTATATCGGAGGCGTTGCAGGTGTCGGGGTTCAGCGCCAAGTTCGCTTTCCGCACCGAGATCATCGTCGACGCCGTCTGCAACAACGCGATCATCTACGGAAACGAAAGCAACGCCGACAGCGAGGTCGAGGTGTCATGCAAGGTGCACGAGGACCGCGTGGAGGTGGTGGTCAAGGACAGGGGCGGCTCCGTGGAGAACATTGAGCGGCTCAAGGAGGCGGTGAACTGCAGCAAGCCCGAGGGGCCGCTCGCCGACGACAGCGAGCCTGCCGGCATGGGGCTTGAGATAGTAAAACTACTATCGGAAACCATAGAACTGGATGTCGACGAAAATAACTTAACCTCCATCCGCGTAGTCCGCAAGCGGGAGGATACGGCATAATGAACAACAACGCGCTGGTGATGGAAATTTCATCCGATGAGGTCAGTAGCGAGGTTGCTGTCCTCAAAATCACAGGATTTCTTGATTTTTCCGGTATTGCCATGCTCTCGGGCTTTTTTGGGAAAATTACTGCCGAGAACAAAAACTATCTAATAGTCGACCTCGCGGGCGTTGAGATGATATGCTCGGCGGCGCTGGGCGAGTTCATGGGGTACCGGAAAAAACTCGCCGACAAGGGGGGAAATCTCGTCTTCGCGGGGCTTGCCGGGGCCATCCGCTCCAAATTGACCCTGCTTGGCGCAAACAAGATATTTTCTTTCTACCACGACGTGCGCGGCGCGATAAACGCCTACAAATGGGACTACAAAAAGCAGAGCAAGTCGATAACCGTTTCGTTCCCCCCGTTTTTGAAACTCGTCCCGCCCGTCCGCCAGCTCGTTTCGCGGTTAGCCAGGCAGAACGGCTACTCGACAAAAGACGCGTTCCGCATCGAAACCATCGTAGACGAGGTGTGCAACAACGCGGTGGAGCACGGGCTGGGCGACCCGGGGAGCGAAATCGTGCTGCGCCTGTCTATCGACAAGGAAAAGGTTGAGCTGAATGTAACGAACCAAAGCGACCCCGAAAAGATATCCACGCTCAGGGAGCTTATCAAGCCGGCGGTGCAGAGCGATCATGTGGGGGATGACGACAAACGCGGGCGCGGCCTAGCGCTCATACGGATGCTGTCAAACAATATGGATGTGAAAATAACCGAACGCGGTACAAGCGTACACGTAGTAAAACTAAGAGAGGAACAACAGTAACATGGAAACTCAGATCCAACTCACTTGCGAGGATGTCCCCGGAAAGGCTGACGCCCGAATCGTACGCTTCATAGGCGATCTGGACGCTACCAACGTGGACTTTACGACTGAGAAGATTTTTGGCTATTTCGACGAAGGGCTCGTCAAGATAATCGCCGATTTCAAACAACTGCGCTACGTGAACAGCACGGGCTTGGGGGTTTTGCTCCACTTCAACAAGTCCGCGAAGGAGAAGGCGGGCTGTTTCAAAATAGTGAACCTGAACGAGAACGTCTATGAGATTATTGAGATTATAGGCGCCACGTCGCTCCTCGATATTTATGATGAACTGGACGAGGCGGTCGCGGCGCTTGTGTAATTTTTGTTGTGACTTTGGCAATTGTAATCAACACCTGTCATTTACCAGGGGGTTTTTTAGTATGATAAACCGTAAAATTGTAGTTACCCTAGCCCTTGCCTGCGCCTGCGCGTCCGCGCTCATGGTCTGCCAAGGGGGGGGGACCCGTCAAAAAAGAGTCTCCGACCCTGTTGTGCTGGTCGGCAACACCGTACTCGGCAAGGACGCGTTTGAAGCGTTCGAAAGGATGATCCGTATCTATCCGGCGCCTTTACCACAAATATTCCCCGCCCAGCGCCAGCCGGTAACTTTCATGGCGGAAGTTGAAGCGATTTACCGCCACACGCTGGCACGGGGTATAAGCGTGAGCGTAGACAGTCTCGACTGGGTGTGGAAGAAAAGATATTTTACGGCAGCGCCGTTCTTCGACCTCCTGAGCGTCAACCTGGGGTTCACCGACACCGAGCTTCAGCGGCACTATAACAGGTCGCCCGAGGAGTTCCGGATTAACGTCATAACTGCCGAGGGGGAAGATTCGAGTTTCGTCCCGCCGTTCGAAAACGCCAAAAGGCAGGTCGCCGACGCCCTCTTCTACAAAAAGTACCCGCCCGACTCCGCGTTTATAGCAAAACTCGGCGAAGAGGATTTGGACAGCGCGTCGCTGCGGGAGCATTGGCTCTACAACGTCCGTTCCAATACCGCGGATTTCTTCATGCGCCAGTTTTTCTTTGAGCGCACTGGTGAGGTCTACGCCGACTCCGTACAGCAAATTTACGGCGCGGGCAAGCCAATTCAGTCCGATGACATCGACATAATCCGCGCGTGGGCCGGCGAAGGCCGCAGGAACATGCGGATTAAGGAACTCGTTGAGTGGCTGTACAAATGGAAGACATTCGCGGAGCACGTAGAGAAAAACGGGCTGACCTCCACGCCGAGCCACAAGGATATGATCCACTGGGCGTCGCGCGTTGAACACGCTAACGCGTATCTGCGCGACGGGGTCGTGCCGAGCCTGTCGACCGGCGCGGCAGAGATTGACGCCGACCTCGCGGAGCTTATCATATTCGATCAGGCAAGGCGCACGGAAAGGCCGGCCACGGCGAGGGTGCAGGCCGAGTTAAACAATATCAACAGGGTAAGATCCGTCGCCCTGATAGATAGCGTAGTGTACGGCATCCGCAAAGCTGTCGGGGTTATCTTCCTGCAAGACGAGTTAAAGGACGAAAAAAGCTCCGATCCCGCCGCGCTTATGGCTACGGCCGATTCTCTAAAGGACGCCGCCGCTGAAATGCCCCCGTCCGACGCCGAAGAAATTTTGGAAGAGACGGAAAAACTGCTCCGTACCGTCGCCATGGACTTCGCTTTCGCCCCCGAGGGGCACAAAGCGATGAACGAACTCGCGAAAATGTATTTGGACAGATACAACGCCGCCGCCGGCTTCCGGCAGGACGGGCTCCTGGCCGCGGCGATAAATTTCTATCGCAGGGCGCAAATACTCGACAAGGATTTGGATAACCTGTGTAACAGCTACTTCATGGTTGGCTTTACTTATGACGAACACATAAAAAACTACGCCCTCGCGGAAGCGAATTATAAGTGGATACTCCGCAACGCGCCCAACTGTGCGCTGGCATCGGACGCCGAGTTTATGATACAAAATCTAGGCGAACCGATGACAAGCATCGAAGAGATTAAAGGGCAGTCGTTACGCCAGGGCAGGAAAATTGATTTTGGGGACGACGCGGGGGATGATGTGGCGATAGCGGAATAAAACCACATCAAAAAATTACGGGCGGCCCGGGAGCCGCCCTTACAAACCGCACAATTCCTGAAACTTGCAATGGCGGCACAGCCCCGGCGACGGGCTGGGGATGAATTTTGAGATGTCGTGCGGGAGGTTTTGCTCCTTGTCCCTACAATACGAGTACATCTCCTCGGTCTGACCACGGATCGTCTGAAAAAATCCCGCCAGTTCCTGCTCGCCAAAAGATATTTCAAGCTCGTCGTATTGCGGATAAAGGTAAACTATTTTGGGGAATATCCGGTTCCACGGTATCGAAAAATTGCTGTTGGCCGCGACCGCGTACCCCATAAGCTGCGCGGAGTGCTTGGCCTCGTCCTTCGCGCCGGTCTTCCAGTCTAATATATAGACTTCGCCCCCCACCGGAAACAGAAAGTCCATCTTGCAGTACGCCTTCATCCCGTCAAGCCGCGTCTCGCCGTATCCGGGTGGCTCGATCATCCAGCCCGTCTTGTTGGTCATAGCCTTCATGTACAGCCAACTGCAGCACGGGCTGCCGAGAAAATTCTCAAGACACACCCGCACCTTCTCTGCCGCGGTGTCAATATCCAATTTTTCCGCCTGGCCGTAGTACGTCTCAATGAATGTTTTCTTCGTAAAATATTCCCGCAGTTTGTCGTCCGCGAACTTGAAAAATTTCTCTTCATCAATCTTGCTGTCGGACTTTTGCAGCCGCGCTAGAAGCGCCTCCATGCAATCGTGCACCGCGTTCCCCGCCTCAAGCGGCACGCTGGTCAGCTCTTTGAGCTTTGCTACTTTGTAAAACGGCACGTCCTTGACAAATTTCGAGTAATACTGATAAAAATACTGCCGTTTGCACTTGTCGAACATCTCAAACCGGCTTATCGACCAGCCGAGAATCGGGCTGAACGGGTATTCAGGAAATTTTAGTTCCGGTATCTGCATTTTATCTCAAGCGTATCCTGCCGTCATTATCAATAACAAGCCCAGCTTCGGGGATATCCTGCTCCGTCAGCCTCTTTATCTCCTTTATGCAGGCGCCTGTTTGGTCTAAGAACGGGCGGCGGGCGCCCCATTCGCCGCGCTGGATGGCCGAGACAATTTCGCCGTCTATGAAGTTGCCCTGCCTGTCGGTTCTTATCTTCACAATGGGCGCGTAGCCATTCTTTCCGGTAATTCTTATACTTGCGTTGGTGGCGAAGTTGCCGAGGCTGTAGGCGATGAATTTCCCCTTGTAGAGGTCGACCGCCCTCGGCACGTGCGGCCCGTGGCCGAACACCATGTCGGCGCCGGCGTCGATGGCGACGCGGGCGAACTCATAAGGGTTGCCGCGGTTCTCGCTCGCGAACGTCTCGGTCCTGCGGGTTATGCGGGAGACGTTTTCACCGCTCTCCGTGCCTATGTGCATGCTCACAATCACGATGTCCGATTTTGCCTTCACCTCCGCTATCAGTTGCCGCGCCTTTGGCACATCATGAAAATTCACCGTCCCGACGTTGGGCGCGAACGCCACGAAGCCGTAGCGGATACCGTCTTGTTCATATACGTAATACTCGGCCGTATTCAAAAGCCCCGCAAACCCAAGCCCCGCCTCCCTGAGCACCCTCATGGTGGAAACGCGCCCCGGATCGCCAAAATCGCCAATGTGGTTGTTGGCTATGGAGAGCAGGTTAAATCCGGCGTCTATGAAATGCTTGACGTATCTCTCCGGCATCCTGAAATTGAAGCACATGTTCGGGTTCGAGCACCGCTTGGGCACCCCGCCGGAATCAAGAAACACCCCCTCCAAATTGCCGAACGTAATATCCGCGCCCCGCAAAACCTCCCGCACGCTCTCAAACGTAAGCGCGCCGTCCTCAGGCGGCAGCCCCTGCCTGTCCTCGGGCCAGTTGAGCCCGATCATGATGTCGCCGACCGCGGCGAACGTAATAGTATCCTTTGCCGCCCAAACAGGGGCGAGAGCGGCGAAAGCCAACAGGGAAAGCAGTACGGTTTTTTTGATGATATTTGTTTTCATGTCTTTAAGTATAAACTGTGCCGCTCATAGAATCAACAAGTTTTTGATTTTAGAGAATCAGTTTCGGTACGGCGTATAATCAAACCCGCCCCTGCCGTTGTTCCTGACCGTGCCAAGCCCCGGTACGGGGAAGTGTATTCCCGCTACCAGCCAGTTGTTGTCCGCCGCCATCTGCAACAGCCTCCTACGCGTTTCTACCGATTTTTCTCTGTTCATATCAAAACGGGCGCACTCTTCAGGGTGCGGGAATTGCAGGGCCGCCGCATGCAGGAGGTCGCCGATGATTAATACTTTTTTATTTCCCGTGCCGATCAGGAAAACCGTGTGGCCAGGGGTGTGGCCGGAGGCGTCGATAGCTACAATGCCGGGCGCGAGGGTGTCACCAAAAGAGAATGTTCTGTAACGATCCCCGTAGGTTTTAGCGATGTTTTTTTGTAGATCGGACTCGGTCTTTGGGTCAAGCCAATACTGGCTTTCCGGGATTGACATGAACACAGGGGCGGTAAAATAGGCGGTACCGTCTTCCCTCAGAAGCCCGGCCACATGGTCGCCGTGAGCGTGCGTGATAAGGACGGCGGCGATTTGGGCAGGGTCTATCTTTCCATCCCTGACCGCGTTGCCGAAGCCCGCGTCTATGAGGTAGGTTTTGCCGCCCGTTTTCACCAAAAAAACATTGACCGAAGACGGCGCCTCCCCGCCCGGCATATAGGTGAGTTTCTGCTCGCGTGTGAGCGGGCCGCCCTCAAACAAGTCAATACTCATCGTCCTGCCGGGAACATCCTCCACAAGCAAAATTTCAATCCCGTCATCCAAAACCACAGGCCTGTGACCGGCGGTGAGAGTGGCGAATGAAATTAATACCGACAAAACCGCAAATGAAATTAAACGCACAGCAGCCTCCTTGTTTGGATATTTTTTATTACGCCCGGTCTTCGCAAGGCAACACCTTTTAAAATCCGGCGGATCTCAATTCCGCGATCACTTCCACTCCTAATTTTTCCCCCCATTTTTGACCGACAGCCATAGTCTCCTGAAGCATGGCAGGCATAACACTAACGGTTTTGCGCCCTATCGGGGATTCGTAGAACTGTATAAGCTGCCTGATCTCATCGTGCGAGTAGTGCCTGGCGTATATAGGGACGCACATGCGTAAAAATTCCTCAATGTTCATCCTCCTTTTAAAAGCTACCCAAAAAGCCGGCGGTATGTTTGGATTCATTGCCTGAAATTGAGTAACCATAGTCCCTACTAGTTGATCGGCCATCGTAGCGGTACCTGTCAGTCTGAGCAACTTCACAATATCGTCATCCATCGTCTGCCCAAAAACACCCGGCGCCGCAAAAATCACCGAAAAAAACACACACAAACAAAAACACCGTGACCTGCCAAGCAATGTCTTTTTCATACCATACCCTTTTTCTGTTAGTTTTAGAGATAACTCCAATTGCACCGCCTGAACCTGCAATAATTGAAAATAATAAATGGAACGCTCAAAAGGGGGAAATTTTATGTTGCATTTACGCTACGCGGATGATAAAGTAGCCCTTCTTTCCTTTCTGAAAAAGCAGGTATTTGTCATTGAGCAGCATTTGCGGGCAGACTGTAAATGCGGGATCGTCGATTTTTGTTTTATTAACGGAAAGGCCGCCTTGCGAAATCATCCGGCGCGCTTCGCCCTTGGAGGGGAAGAGGCTGCCTTTTTCGGATACGAGGTCGACGATCTGGATGCCGGCGTCCAGTTCGGTTCTCGGTATTTGGCATTGGGGGACGCCGTCGAATAGGGAGAGGAAATCGTCTTCGGATAGCGATTTAAGTGTTTCTGTCGATCCCTTGCCGAAGAGAATTTCCGACGCGTCGACCGCCTTTTGGCAATCCTGTACGGAGTGGACGCGCGTGGTGACATCTTTTGCCAAAGCGTTCTGCATGACGCGTTCATGAGGGGCATTGGCGTGGAGTTCTTCGAGCGCGGCGATCTCACCTTGATCCATTAGTGTGAAGAAACGCAATAACTTTGGCGCGTCTTCGTCGGTACAATTAAGCCAGTATTGATAAAACTTGTAGGGGCTTGTCATTTTTGGATCAAGCCATACGCTCTCCCCGCCTTCCGACTTGCCGAATTTTTTCCCGTCGGAGCGCGTGAGGAGCGGGCAGGTCAGGGCGAACGCGTCGCCGGAAATTTTGCGCCTTACAAGCTCGGTGCCGGTTGTGATGTTGCCCCACTGGTCGGAGCCGCCGATCTGCAGAATGCAGTTTTTATCTTTGTACAGTTGACAAAAGTCGTAAGCCTGCAAGAGCTGATAGCTGAACTCGGTGAACGATATCCCCTGGTCCCAGCGGCCTTTCACAGAGTCTTTGGAGACCATGTAGTTGACGGTGATGTGTTTCCCGACATCACGTAAAAATTCGAGCAGGCCGACCTTGCTCAGCCAGTCGTGGTTGTTGACCATTTCGGCGCTATTTGGCGAGCCGTTGAAGCCGAGAAACTTTTCGAGTTGCCCGCGGATCCCCTCGGCGTTTTCCGCGACGGCCTCTATGGAGAGCAGGTTACGTTCGCTCGATTTCCCCGACGGGTCGCCGATCATACCCGTCCCGCCCCCCACGAGCGCGATGGGCTTGTGGCCGGAGCGCTGCAGGTGCATGAGGAGCATGATGGGGATCATGTGCCCGATGTGTAAAGATTTGCCGGTGGGGTCGAACCCAACGTAGCCGGAAATCATGGAGGCGGCGAGTTTTTCTTCGAGCCCGGGGGTGATGTCGTGAATCATGCCGCGCCAGCGGAGTTCCTCTATGAAATTCATCCAGTCTTGTCCTTTTATTTAAAATGTTACCGACGTAAATATACATGATACCGCCGCTGTGATGCAAAAAAAAATACAGCAGCCAAGTTATGCCTCCTCACCCTGCCCCATCGCTTCCGCCAGCACCTTAAACAACTGAATCATATCGATCGGTTTCACGATGTGCCGGTTCATCCCGGCTTTCAGCGACAGTTGCTCGTCTTCCTCAAACGCGTTCGCCGTCATCGCGATTATCGGGATTGTTTTCGCGTTTGGCAAACCCGATTCCCTTATCTGCTGTGTGGCGCCCAACCCGTCAAGCACCGGCATCTGTATATCCATAAGGATAGCGTTGTATCTGTCGGGGGCGGCTTTATACTTTTCCACCGCCAGAGCGCCGTTTTCGGCGTTGTCGATTGTGACGCCGGTTTCTTCCAAGAACAGCGATACTATGGCGCGGTTTACTTCTATGTCTTCGGCCAGTAGTATGCATCGGCCGCGGAAATCGTATTCGGGCGGCTTGGGCAGTTCGGGTGATTTCGATTCCGCCGCATTTAGCGGGTTTTTGTTTTCAACAAGCGGTATAGATTCGCCGCACAGATTTATACCTTTCCTTTTTTTCTCAAGCGTTTTCCCCCACTTGATTCCGATTTCCACAATAAAGTTTGAGCCAAAACCTTCTTCGCTCTCCACCCAGATTTTGCCGCCCATCAGTTCCGTCAGGCTACTGCAGATGGCGAGGCCAAGGCCCGTCCCACCGTGCTGGCGGATGAGGGAGCCGTCTACCTGTTCAAACGGCTGAAAAATTGTTTCCAACTGCGACATGGGTATCCCGCAGCCGTTGTCCGATATTTCGAGGCGCAGGCGCGAGTGGGCAGCGTCTATATCCGACCGGCTGATTTTAAGTTCGACCCTGCCTTTGGGCTGCGTGAATTTTGCCGCGTTGTCGAGCAGGTTTATAAGTATTTGCGAGATACGGAGTTCGTCGCCTATAACCGCGCGGGAGAACGCCAGCGGACAGTTCACGGTAAAGTTTATCTCCTTTTGGCGGAGCTTGACCGTCGTCATGCCTATAACCCTTCTGAGCATTTTCTCAAAGTCAAATTCCTCCAGCACGACCGCCATTTTTCCGGCGTCAATCTTCGACATGTCGAGTACGTTGTTGATTAGTTCCAAAAGCTGTTCCGAGGATGATTCGACCGTGTCTAAATAGCGCTTGATAGTGGCGATGTTGTTGTTTCTTTGCGCGAGCTTTGTCATGCCGATTATGGCGTTCATCGGTGTGCGGATTTCGTGGCTCATGCGTGACAGAAACTCGCTTTTCGCGCGTGAGCTCGCGTAGGCGGCCTCTTTTGCTTCCACGAGATTTTGCACCATCCGGTCGCGCAGTATTTTTGAAACTATCAGCGCGGCGCCCGAGTGTATCACCTGCTCGTTTTCTTTCGCGAATACTCGCTCTTTAGTGCAGTCGTCGAAGGCTATGAGCCCCCACGGCTGGCCCTGATGTATTATGGGAATCACAAGCGCGGACTTGACAAACTGTTGCTCTAGTATCTTTTTTTCGGGGCCGGGTATATCTTTGGTCAGCATATTCAGCGTCTTGCCGCTGAATACCGCGTCTTTCAGGAGCGGGTAATTGTCGTAGGGCGAGGCCTCCCAAAAACTTATCCCGTCTTTCGGGCGTTCCATCTTCGACCATTCGGCCAGCATGCGCCCTTGCACAACTCCGTCCTCCTCAATATTTTCCCACATGTACGCGCGGTCGACGCCCGTCACCTCTCCGAGGATTTTAAGCGATTCGTAGACGAGTTTGCCGCAGCCGTTTACATCGACGCCGGTAAGCATTGTGGATATGCTGTTTACGGCTACAAGCAGGCAGCTGTTGGCGCACAGCTTTTCTTCCGCTTCCTTGAACGCTCTCAAGTCCCGTAGGTAGTATACGTAGGTATCGGCGTTGTGCCATTTCACGTTTATTATGGTTACTTCGGCGGGTAAATTTTCGCCGGTAGTGGTTTTGAATGTAAGTTCGAACGATACCCGGCCGCTTTCGGAAGCCTCGTTCAGTTTCTTCATCGCGATATCACGGCTGCGCGAGCCGTCGGGCTGAAACTCCGGCAGAATTTCTAAATACCGCTCCAAAAACTCCTCCTTGGACGTAAAACCGAAAACCCGCACGGCTTCCATATTGCATTCGGTCGGGATGAGCTTTTTTTCGCCTAAGAAAAAACTGGCGAGCGGCGTGGCGTCGAGCATGAGCTGCACGCGCTCCTCAAGCTCCTTGCGCTTTATCATGTAGGCGATGATACCGTAAGAATTGCCGAACGCTATGCGTTTCATCACAACGTCAAACGTCGCCGAAACATCGTTAAAAACAAGCGAACTGCTAAACTCGCAGTAACCGTTTTTGATGGCCGCCGCAAGCCTGTATTCAAGCGGTACCGATTTCCTGCCGGTTGGCTGATATGGCGGGATGCAGTCTCTGAGAAGCTGCACCGCGTTGACTATCATGTTCTGTTTTTCGGTGTAACCGAAAAGCCGCACAGCCGCGGGATTGCTGTCAATAATATGGAACTTGTCGTCAAACATCACCGCGGGATGCGGATTTGAATTGAATATCGCGTCCCGCGACCCCGCATCGTCATAATGCGTAGGCTGGTGCTGATTAGATGAGTGGCTAAGTGACATACTTTCTCCTCCCCATTTATCGGTACATAAAATTACGGGGGGGCGGACGGATTTATTGCCGCCCGCGTATGCCGGATATCAAAAAAATTTTACGCCAAAAATATTCTTTCAAGCGACGACTGCGATACGTTTTTCTTTTTATCAACCGCCTCAATGTAATAACGAACATCGCCAATTCCCCGCGGCAGCTTGACGGTGTAGTATTCGCCCGTTACCGACGGCGACGTCTGGGAAGGATATGTCCCGCCTTTCATGGGGATTTTTTCCTCCTTACCGTCTTTTCTCAACACAAGGGTTACCGACGACAGGCCCGACGCGTCGTATACAAACGTGTGGACGGTGCCCTCCTTTTCCGCGTCTTTCAGACAGTTTTGACCCCAGGTCTGACCGCCCGGATTTTCAGGCGTCACCCAGGGCGGGAAGATTACCGGGCCGGTTTTGTCCGTGCCCGCTGATATTACTTTATCGAGCATGGGGCGGATGAGCGACATCGCCTTGTTGGCGGCGTCGGTGACCTGGCGGTCCCAGATTTCTTGACCAGTCCAGTACCAGTAACAGCTCGTTTCGGCAGTCAGCAGCAGGCGGACCGCGTGATCGACGTCGCCGCCCGAACAGCCCGAGTCCTGCACGGTATAAATACAATTTTGAAGCGCCGTCAGCACTGCCCACGAATTCAAATCGGGCGAGTACGGCTGCTCGTACATGCTGAACCATTTGCGAAACTGCGGGTCGCCGTTATCGGCCCCCGCCCACGATCCCGGCTCCACGTGCACGGCGTTAGCCGGGTTGGGCGGGAAATCTTTCAGGTAATCGTCTATAGTGCAAAGTTCAAAACGGCTGTCGTTCTGAAGCCATTCGACAAGCCTGCCCGTGTTGTGGCGGTAGTAGGAATCGGCCCCGCCGCCGTGGTTGTCGCCGTCGGAGTGCAGAAGAAAAAACGGCGGGTGCGCGGGGTCGAACGTATCGGTTTGTACGAGATGGTCATATATCTGCCCCAGCACCTGCTCGTACTGCAGCGCACCGTAACCGCCGCGCGCGTCCTCGTTGCCTATGTAACGCTCCGCGGGAATACCGATTATCTTATGAACCGTCCCGTCCACATCTTCATACTTTATATATTCCGGGCGCAAGAGCGACGGATTGATATGGCTCGGCGCCCAGATATTCGACAGCCTCATCCACCCGTCGATGGCCGGATTTTCCTGCTCCGCCGGGTTGGGCGGGAGCATCCCCTCCTCTTTCCCCGCGTAGGGGTAGCCCTTGCAGGCTCTGTACCGGTGAACCGAGTCGTATATCACCGCCTTGACCCCCGCCTTGCTGAGCCACGGGATCATCCTCACATGAAAAGCCGTTTCCGGCGGGAACAGCGTGCGCGACGTTTCCACCCCAAACACATCCCTTATAATTTTGCGGTGCATCTCAATTTGTGTGACAATATCGCGTCCCGGCACTAATGCCATCAGCGGGTGGAAGAAACCAAAATCGGTAAAAGCCATCCTCCGCGCCCCCGCCTTGCCCCCTGTTGTCGGCATGGCCGCCTCTTTGAGCGGGTTTCTCCACGACCCAAACGCCCCCCCGCACAGTCCATCGGCCGCGCACCGGTCAAGCTGCTCGATAAGCGTGCCGCTCCAGCTTGTAGACAGCCCGCCGCGCGGCAAACTGCCGCCGATGTACTGGTCGACCGCATCTTTCAAAAACTGTGTATAATTGCCCGCCCGCGAACCGAAAATACCGTCTTTCTCGCCATCCCAATACGTGGTATCCGCCGCCCTGTAATATGGCTGGTGCATGTGCTTGTGTATGCCGAAATATATCTTAACGTTCCGATTTGCCCCAACTTTTACCGCGCCGGCCTTTTTGGCCAGTTTGGGAAAACCAACGACCGCTTCGCCAAACAGTTTTATCCAGTCTTCCCCACCCGCGTTATGCCAATCCTCCTTAGTGCACCCTTCCGTCTGTACCCTGAAAGCCCCCGCCGGCAATTTCCCCGCCGGCACCGATACCGCGTAGTGCCCCGGGCTCTCCTCGACGACCGCCCCCCCGCTGAATAAATGCTCCCTATCATACTCGCGGATTATGACCTGCGGAAACGGTATCGCCCCGTCCGCGCAAAATCGTATCTCAAACGGCGCGCTGCGGCCCGTCTTGTCGTCAACAAGGATATCCTTGGGGATTGTTATGGAGGTTATCCGGGAGAATACCCTTTGTTTGCTGTTGTTGTCGGTAACGTTTGACTTCATGGTTTTCCTGCCTGTCTGTTATAATTTATCACAAATTCATCCCCGCAAGCGCTGTCACGGAAATGTGCCCCGTTATTACGTACACAATATAGTATACGGGCCGCCTAAAGGTCAATATGTTAATGAATTGTATTGACCGGGGGTTCGGAAATATCTATATTATATGGTATGCTTACGAAAAAAATATCCCCACGGCCAGCTGGCCCGCTCTATCACGCCGCGCTAATACTGCTGATTCTGCACGTTGGCAGCCTGTACGCCGATACCGCCGCGGCTGTTGATACGGCGCGTGTTGCAGATTCGCCAGCCGCGCTTGATTCATTGACCGCGCTTAACGGCGATGACGGTGGCGGGTTACCGGCGGTGCTTGTTGTCAGAAGGAACATAGTTGCCGACAAAGCGAGGATCGTTTCGCCTGAAATCCGGTCGGTGCTTTCCGGCGATGCCGTTACCTACGAGATAGAGCCGAAGCTGCCGGTTGATTCCGTAAAACTGTTTGTGCGTCATTCGCAGACCCTTGCCGACACGCTCGGCGTATTTACGTCGCCGCCGTTCAGGGCGGTGTGGGACTGCAGCAAGGTGCCGGATCAAGATCAGTTGCACCTGCAATTCGGCTATATCCTCTACAGCGGCGATTCTCTTGTCGTCACCTCTCCGCCCTTGCCCCACCGCTATGTCCTAGACCGCGGGCGGAAGCCGTCTAAAAAGGTTTATGAGGTGAAGCAGCTCGATATCATGGGGGCGTTCAACATCCGTGCCGGCTGGACGGTGCGGGAAGACGACGAGGGGGTTGCCGCTCCGGCGTCGTTTGAGATTGACGGCGATTGGTCGAAGTGGGAGGGGGTCGAGGGTCAGGATATTGGCGATATCGCGCATTTCAGGATGCTTTGGACGGGTGCGAGGCTGTTTTTTATCATACGCGTGAAAGATTCTTCAATAACGCCGCTCGACTTCGTCGGGCTGCACCTCGACATGAACAGGGAGCGCGGCCGCTTTCAGGATATCAACCACAGAAACCTGCGCTTCAACCCGATCTCCCGCAGCCGTTCGTACACGGTTGAACTGACCAGCGACGGGTTCGTCCACGCCGACAGCGTCAATATGGCGGTTTCCGAGGAGATCAGGTGGAACGCGGCGTTTGACCCGGACGGGCGCGGGTATACCATAGAGGTGTCGTTGCCGTTCGTGGTGCTTGCGGACATCGTTTACGCGCCGGGGAGATTCGGGTTCGATGTCACCGTGATGAATGTCGACAGAGTCAGCAAAAATATCAACGGGATCGACACTATCATAGAAACGTCTTCCTTCTATTCATGGGCCGGCAGCGGTCGGTTCGACAGGTACAACCCGCGTCACTGGGGGACGGCGCGGGTGGTGCAGACGGCGGCGTGGCTCAAAAACCTGTTCTTCATTGTGATAGGCCTGTCTGTCCTCGCCTTTCTCGCTTTCATGGCGCAGATGATGGTTGCCGAGCGGAGAAAAGACGGCCTTGATTTTGAACTGCCGAGAAAAGGCGGCCTTGCGGAAGCGGTCGTAGAATGTATTGAAAACGGTCTGCCGGACACGAAATTCTGCCTTGAAGACGTTCTGAAATCCGTCGGCGCAAGGGAAGACGAAGTTGTATCGGCGATACAAAAAAGCCACGACAGCACGTTTGACCGCCTGCTAGAATTCAAGCGACTAAAACATTCGCAAAAGCTGATGAGAGATTCAAGCCTCGACATCGAAAAAATCGCCGGTCTCTGCGGCTTCGTGAGCGTTGACGCGTACCGGAAATCATACAAGGCGCTGATGAACGTCGACCCCGACGTAAGCCGCACGGCGGCGCTCGACAAGATCAGGGAAGACGCGGAGGAGAAGAGAAGGGACGATGAGGACGACGATTAAAGTGTGTTTTGCTTAAGTCCTTGAAACGTCAAAATTAAAATCAAAATCAAAACATATTTTAAGGGGGGAAGTCTCCCCCTCGCTCCAACCAAAAAATTGAACAAAAAGACGTTCAATTTTTTGTTTTCCGCTACCCCCTCTGCGG
>JAITFQ010000143.1 GCA_031281225.1 Chitinispirillales bacterium | reverse complement strand
TCCTCGCCGGGCTTATCACCGAAGAGGCCCGCAGCCGCAAGGGCGTGCCCGTCACAAACATCGCGTTACGTTTCGACGCGGAAAAAACAATCCGCAAGCTGAGGCTAAAAGAGGTCAAGCACAACATCGCAAGCCCAATCCGCGAAATAGACTTTTCAATGGCCGCCCCGGTGTTCGCGTGGGCAAACGGCTGTGATCTGAAACAGTTAGCCGGGTTTGGAGTGCCGGAGGGCGATCTAATCAGAATACTGCGAATGACAATACAACTGCTGCGAACCCTGCGCGACAGAATCCCCGACCCGGAGATAAGCGACCGGATGGACAAGGCGCTCGATTTGATTAACCGCGACGTCGTCGACGCGCAGGCGCAGTTGGAGGTTGGGTGATGTAACAGGACTTTGTACCTGGCCGCCACTATATTAATCCCCAAATTAAATCTTATGTTATGCCATCCGGCGACATCACTACTGTAGCGCGTTTGTCGGGCGGTACGGCGTAAGAGTTAATTGGTGCCTTAATAATGATAAGAGGTATCTTAAAAATTAAAACTCAGCGCGATCATTGCCCCCGACCCGTAAACTCCCAACGCCAGATCCGGCCCAACCCGTATTCTTTCATCATAATCGCTCAAATGCGCGTCCACGACAGCGTCGAATATACCGTATAAATAGGCGAAGAGCGATATCCACAAAAACGTGTTGCGCTGCGAAAACACTCTGTCGTACTGGCTCCGCCAGTAGCTCAAATGCTCCGCGCTGTAGGCGTGCTGCTCGGATTCGGGGTCGCGCATACGGTTGTAGTTGGCTGAGGCTTTTGTCATCAACCGATGGTTAGTGTAGGACATTACCGCGAGTGAGGACTGCGTCATCGCTATCATCCCGGCCTTGCCCGGGCGTTCGTTGTATATCTGGCCCAGTCCCAAAAACGGCACGGCGGAGAGGAAACCTGCTTTTGCCGGGCTTTTCTCCGCGCCGCGGGGCGTGAACCCGCCAAGCTCAAGCGCACTCATAAAACTGTACAGGTGTATCCCCGCCGCCCAGGCAAAACCCATATACGAGGTATACCGCGCACGGTCGGCCTCAAATCCGGACCTATCGGCAAAAACAGAGAAAAAGCCCGCCTGATACATGATGGCGCTATCACCGCCAGCCGCCGCGCCGAGAAGCCTGAGGGAATCCGCAATGCCGCGAACCCGCGACGTTTCCACGCTGTGCCGGTTATATTCATTCCGCCAGTAAACCGCATAACCAACCGCCGTTAACTCCGTGGCGAAAAACGCGCCGCCGGAGATGTAGCGGCCGTGGTAAAACTGCCCACCGCCGGGGATAAACGCGGAAATCGCCGCGCCGGTGTAGGATATGTCCCGCGGCGCACCCTCTGCCCATACCCCGCAAACGATCAACTGCGCCGCGAAAAAAATTTTCCACCCCAAACCGCGCATCATCACTCCCCATAATAGGCCACAGAGCCGAACAATTCACGCCACTCCCCGTAACACCTCTCCCACCGCGCCCTCATCACCGCGCTGCTCTCACCCGCAACCAACGCTTCGCGCATAGATGTATCCCCGGCCAAAATATCAAACGGCATTTTGTCATACTCGTATTCATAAGGCGGGTCCTTAAATTTGAACTGTTCACCGTATAACCTAATAACCGCGCTGAAAATCGCCGCTGTGGTCTGCACCGGCCTAAACGTCTTCGCATCGGTAACGTGTATCTGCACCCCGCCGCAAAACTGACCGGCCCACTTGTGGAACGTGGGGATGAATCCGTGTTCTCTGAACAAACAACCGGGCAATTTTGATTTTTGCAACTCGAAAATTAACTCACCCGCGTTTATAAACGGTGCGCCAAACAGCTCAAACGGCCGCGTCGTCCCACGCCCTTCCGACAGATTCGTCGCCTCAATCAGCACCTGCCCCGGATAGACAAGCGCGGTATCAAGCGTCGGCATATTCGGCGACGGCAAAATCCAGGGCAATCCGGTATCGCCCCAAAGCAAATCGCGCCGCCAGCCGTCCATCAACACCACGTTGAAATCACAACCGGCAACGTACCTCTTTTTTATGAGCGCCCCCATCTCCCCCATCGTCATTCCGTGGCAAAGCGGGATGTCCGCTCCGCCCACAAACGAGAAAAAATCTTCCGATAGCATCGGGCCGTCTATCCCCACCCGACCGATAGGGTTGGGCCTGTCCAGCACCCACACCGGAATTCCAGCCTCCGCGCACGCCTCCATGCAGTGCTTGAGCGTCCATACGTAGGTATAGGGCCGCGCCCCTACGTCCTGCACGTCAAAAATCAGCACATCAAGCCCGTCAAGCATATTTTTCGTCGGTTTGCGGTGCTCTCCGTAGAGGCTGTACACGGGAATATTATAAACCGGATGCGGCTCGCCCCCCTCCCACTCAATCATATTATCCTGCGTCTGCCCGAAAAGCCCATGTTGCGGCCCGAATATCGCGGCAAGTTTACACTTGCCGCCATTCGCCAAAATATCAACCGCGTGCCGGTACGCCGCGTCAACCGACGCCGCGTGACACACCAACCCTACCCGCTTGCCAGCAAGCTGCCCGGGAAATTCTGAAACAATTTTATCAAGCCCTGATTTAGTCATTTTCGTCTCTTTATTGAAATACCCATTAAGTGTTGCGCTCGCACCACCCGTCAGCCGTGATGCCGCCAACGGCTCTACTCTTTCAGCAAATCCCTGACGACCCTATAAGACGCGCCCGACAGATCGTTCAGGCTGCGCAACGGGCTGTTGGTCGCGCCTATGCCGACTACTACGGCGGTTTCAACGTCTATTATCCGGGCAGATATCTGGAAAGCGCCAAAGGCTTCGGTTATGTCTGCTATGCAGAGGAACTGGACACCGAATTGCCTGCCGAGGGCACGTATTTGGTTGTCGTCAACCGCGCCGCTGCGCTGCATTATGTGCTCGCTTTCTATCTCGGCGAGGAACTCGTCAGAACGCTCAATAGCCACGTATCTGCCGCTGTTGACGAGCGCAACCAAGAGCTGTGTAGCCAGTGCTTTCTTCTCGCCGTCGGTCTGGTCGCCAGCCACGTAGACGGCTATGGGGGCCGGAGCGGCGGCGGTGGGCTGCTGCGCGCGCGGGGCGGCGGCGACTGCCGGAGCCGGTGCGGGCGCCGGTGCGCTTGGGGCGGCTGCCGGGGTTGAGGGCCTCGGAGCACCGCCGGCCGTACTGCCCTCAAGCTGCGCATCCATGCGGCTAAACATCGCTGCCTTGTCCTGACCGAGGGCCGTCTCGGAGAGGGGCACATCAGCGGGCGGGCCTCCGGCGGCGCCGGCAGCGTTGGCTACAGTTATGTCATTGACGTGCTCCCGCGAGAGATGCACGGTGGTATTGTTCGGGCTGGTCGCCCTGAAGAAAAATCGCTTGGCCTGCGTGAAAAACTGCATGTCACGGGACGTGCCGCCACCCCGCGCCATATTCTGGACCCGTATGTGGTGATTGCCGTCGGGTATTACAAACCTGTCGGTGCTTCTTGACTTAACCACCCCCACCATTTGGCCGTTTACAATTACACCCAGCGGAGCGCGGAGCGTATTCTCAACGACAATCTCGGACTCCCCCGGTTTGGCGATTACATCGCCGTACGCCGCTATCGCCGACGACACCCTGTTGGCATGGGAGATGGAGGCGGCGAACAGGATTAACGACGCAAACAACATTGCTCTGACTACAAAAGACGTTTTTTTCACAATCTTCTCCTCATTACGGTTGCGGTTATTATGTTAATAAAGCAATATAATTCATTGTCAGCGGAAAAATCAAAATCAAAAATATTTTTATTATCCCCTACTGCCATAATATAGATTGATGCAGTTATGGAAAAAAATGTTAAACAATGGCGCAACCCCCAAAACGGCGCCGGCCTCCGTGCCCTGCGCAACGACGAAATCGCGCAACTGACCGCGCAGCTCAATACCGCCGCAGATTGGGGCAGTGTGCGCGTCGCCGACGGATTCGACGCCGGCAAAGTCCGCAATTGCGGTTTTGACGGGCGCATCGAAATCGGCACTTTAACGTTAGACTGCTTACGGTACGGAAATGTTACACTGAAAACAGGATTGTACGGGAGTTCTTTTAAGGATACGTCGATAGGCGATAACACCGCTATACACAACCTGTTATACTGTTGCGGGCAGGAGATTGGCAATTCCGTCATAATAGCCAATGTCAGCGAAATATCTTCGGGCAATAACGCCGCTTTCGGGATGAGCATCGATAAGGACGACGGACAGCGCATAGAGATAATCAACGAAAACGGCGGCAGGGCAGTTCTTTTAAGCCCGGAGATGACCTGTACAGGCGCGTATCTTTGGGCAAAATTCAGGGATGACGCGGAACTTATGGCGAAGTTCGCCGAGGTCACCCGCAACACTAACAGGAATATGCGGCCACCCCGCGCAATAATCGCCGATAACGCAGTGATTCTGAACACAAAGGCGGTACGGGATACGTTAATAGGCCCTGCCACGGTTATTGACGGGGCGGAATTAATCCATAATTCCACAATTTTAAGCGACCCTGCGGAGAAAACCATTGTCGGGCCGGCAGTCCAAATCCGCAATTCGATAATTGGGTACGGGAACGGCGTTGATTCCGCAGCTCAGCTTAATCACGTGATGACCGGCACCGCGGTTTCACTATCTAAATCAACCCGCATCACCCACTCCTTCGTGGGCGACTGCGCCAACATCGCCTGCTGCGAAATTGCCAACTGCCTCATCATGCCGTTCCACGTTCAGCACCACAACAACTCCTTCCTCATCGCGGCCGCCGTGGGCGGGCAAAGCAACATCGCAGCGGGAGCGGTTATCGGCTCAAACCACAACAGCCGGGTGAGCGACGGGGAGATATGGGCGAAAAGAGGGTTCTGGCCGGGGCTCTGCGTCAGCCTGAAACACAACAGCCGCTTCGCCTCGTTTACGATGATCGCAAAAGGGGACTACCCAAAGGAACTCGACATCAAACTGCCCTTCAGCCTGGTAACGCTCAACGGCAAAAACGGCGCGGCGGCCACACTCCCCGCTTTTTGGTTCACCCACAACATGTACGCGGCGATGAGGTGTGCGCAAAAATTTGTCAACCGCGACAAGAGGGCGCACCGCCAACAGTTTATCGAACACGACATCCTCGCCCCAGATACTGTGGAAGAGATGTTTGAAGCAATACACATTCTCAGCAACCCGGAACCCAAAGCGGAATTCAAGCGCGTGGACAATGCCCGCAATATGTACAGGATGATGATACGGCACTACTGCGCAAAAAACATTTTGCCGTATATGCAGGAAAACGATATCAATAGCTACAGCGGTTTGATAGATGCGGTCAATCATTCCTTATCCGTTGATAACGAAAACTGGCTGAACTGCGGCTCAATGGTAATCAGCGAAACCGCCCTGTCAAATATCACCGGCAATATCAAAAAAGGTAACATCAGTACATGGTCGGACATACAATCACTCTTTGACCCGTGGGCCTCAACGTACCAAACGGCAAAAGTTAAACACGCCCTGCAATCGTTGGCAAAACTCGAAAACACCACCCTCAACGAATTATCCAACGACGCATTCTTGGCCTTCCTGCACTCCGTCCCGCAAGACTGCCGGACAATCGCCGCCCTGACCCTCTCCTCCCGCTCCAAAGATTTCAGCGCCCCACCCCGCATAATGGCCTATCAATCAAAAGAAGAGATGAGCGCCGTCCTCGGCCCAATCGAAGATTCCGTCATAAAGCAGGTCACCAGAGAAATGAACAACTTGACACGGATGGCAGACACATTCTTTTTCAGTTGCAAACAGGCTTGACCCAAGTCTTTTGTGTCGTATCAGACACAAATATGCTGTACGCATACAAACGGTGTGCGGCAGCCACGCGGAACCAAGCAATGAATCCGCGGTAAACCCAAACTGATGAATGAAAGATAAATTATGACCAAAAGCAACAATGTAAGCATATATTTTCCGCATATTTAAAATGCTAAAGTACCTTCAGCCTGTGACCCATCATCACCGGATTCGCGCATAAATTTCTTATCGCGATTCCCCTGTGGCTAATCCGGTTTTTATCCTCCGAACTGATTTGCGCGAATGTTTGGGCAAAGCCGTGCGGGATAAACAGCGGGTCGTACCCAAAACCCTTGTCGCCGGCGGCTTCGCTTATAATTTTGCCCGAGCAAGTACCCTCGGCAGTATGGTAGGTGTCGGGCCCTGTCTTCAAAACCAATACGCACTTGAACCGGGCGCTGCGGAGAATAGGGGGAACGTCGGCTAATTCACGCAAAAGTTTCGCGTTGTTATCCGCGGATGTCGCCTTGTCGCCGGCGTAGATTGCGCTTATGACGCCGGGAGCGCCGTGGAGCGCGTCGACCTCGAGGCCGGAATCGTCGGCCAGCGACCATATTCCGTTAGTGTGTTCGTAAACCCAGTCGGCTTTTATTTTTGCGTTTTCGTAGAACGTTGAGCCGTTCTCGATGATGTTGGGGAGGGGGGTGAAATGGTCGGCGAGGCAGGTCAATTCAATATCAATATCAAGGCCATCGAATATCTCGCGAAATTCTTTTACTTTGCCGGCGTTGCCGGTGGCGATTATTATTTTTTTCATAAGATTAATACCTAGCTTAAAAAGATTAAAGTCAAAAGATAAAAATCAAATTCTATATATGGGGGACGGCTCCGCCGTCCGTGCAGGGGGTGCCCCCCCGCAACGCCCCCCTCACAATTAAAACAAACTGTCATCATAGATTAAACTACAATATTAACTAGTTTATTGGGAATGACGATTACCTTTCGGATTGTTTGGCCGTCTATGAAAGGTTTTACTTTTTCATGTGACAGGGCGGTGGATTTTAGTTGTTCCTGAGCGGCGTCGTGGGGGGCTTGGAAATCGCCGCGCAGTTTGCCGTTGACTTGTATTACTATGGTGACTATGCTGTCCTGGGTCAGGGCTTCGTCCCATGTTGGCCAGGGGGTGTTGATCAGGAAGCCGCTGTTGCCGAGTTTTTCCCAAAGCTCGTCGCCGAGGTGGGGGGCGTAGGGGCTTACTAATTTTACAAGGGCGGCCAGGTCTTCCTTTGACGCGCCGTTTGACGTCAGCTCGTTGACGAACTCCATCATGGCGGCGACGGCGGTGTTGAACTTCATCGCTTCCAGGTCGTTGCTTACTTTTTTGATTGTTTTGTGACGGAGGCTGGCGTTCACATCGTCCCCAATTCCACCTTTTTCGGTGAATTCATCAACCAAGCGGTACAGCCTGCGCAAAAATCTGCTGCAACCCTCGATCGCCCGCGGGTCCCACGGTTTGGGGAGTTCAAATTCGCCCATGAACATTTCGTAGATACGCAGCACGTCCGCGCCGTGTTTTTCGACTACTTCGTCGGGGCTTACGCCGTTGAGTTTTGATTTGGCCATTTTTTCTATTTCGACCTTGAGCTTCTCACCGGTAGCTTTAATATACGCGCCGTCTTCCTTGAACTCAATTTCGGAAAATTCGTGATACTTGCCGGCGGAATCCGTATACGTCGAGGCAAGCACTACCCCTTGATGGCGCAATTTTTTGAACGGTTCTTTCGTTGATACATACCCCAAGTCATAAAGCACCTTGTGCCAAAAACGTGAGTAGAGCAGGTGGAGTACGGCGTGTTCCGCGCCGCCTACATAGAGGTCGACGTTCATCCATTGACGCTCGGCTTCCTTGCTCCACGGCTCCGTTTTGTTGTTGGGGTCGAGAAAGCGCAGATAATACCAACACGATCCGGCCCACTGCGGCATGGTGTTTGTTTCGCGCTTCGACGGGGCGCCGCATTGCGGGCATTGCGTTTTAACCCAGACGTCGATGTTCGCGAGAGGGGACTCGCCAGTGCCGGACGGTTCGTATTTGTCAACATTAGGTAACGTAACGGGCAGCGATTCTTCGGGGACGGGAACTATGCCGCAGCCGGGGCAATGGATAATCGGTATCGGCTCGCCCCAGTATCTTTGACGCGCGAAAATCCAGTCTCGTAATTTATAGCTGACGGCGGCCTTGCCGCATCCTTTTTCTTCAAGCCACGCGTTCATTTTTTGCTTGGCGCCGTCGGTTGGCAATCCGGTAATAAAATCGGAATTGATACTTACGCCATTCGCCGTAAACGCCGTGCCCGCGGGGATTTCGCTTCCGTCCGCAGGTGCTACCACCTGTGTTATGGGGAGATTGAATTTTACGGCAAACTCATAGTCCCTGTCGTCGTGCGCGGGAACGGACATAATAGCCCCCGTGCCGTAACCGGCGAGTACGTAATCCGCAATCCAAATCTGTATTTGCTCGCCATTCACGGGATTAACGGCCATCGCTCCGGTAAACACCCCGCTTTTCTCTTTTGACAATTCCGCGCGCTCAAGGTCGCTCTTCATACGCGCGGCGTCCTGATACTTTTTCACGGCCTCGGCCTGCTCACCGGTAGTGATCTCCGCGACAAGCGCGTGTTCTGGCGCAAGCACCATATAGGTCGCCCCAAACAGCGTATCCGGCCGCGTCGTAAAAATTTTTATTTCCTTACCGTCGGCGCTCCCTCCGGCTATCTCGAATATAACCTCTGCACCCTCCGATCTGCCTATCCAGTTACGCTGCATCATAAGCGTCGATTCCGGCCAGTCAACCTCAACCAAATCTTCAAGCAGCCTGTCGGCGTAGGCGGTAATTTTCAAAATCCACTGCTTCATATCCTTGCGCTCAGCCAGCGTCCCGCAGCGTTCGCACTTTCCGCCGACAACTTCCTCATTCGCAAGCCCGGTTTTGCAGGACGCGCACCAGTTTATCGGCACTATCCCCTCGTAGGCAAGCCCCTTTTTGTAAAGTTGCAAAAATATCCACTGCGTCCATTTGTAGTAAGCGGGGTCGGTAGTATCAATCTCCCTGTCCCAGTCGTACGCGAACCCTATGGAGTTTATCTGCCGCTTAAAATTAGCGATGCACTCCTCCGTCACAATCCTGGGGTGCGTACCCGTCTTAATGGCGTAATTTTCCGCCGGCAGCCCAAAAGCGTCCCAGCCCATCGGGTGCAAAACATTGTACCCCTGCATACGCTTCACGCGGGTAATAATATCGGTGGCGGCATACCCCTCGCAGTGGCCGACGTGCAAGCCGGAGCCGGATGGGTACGGAAACATGTCGAGCGCGTAGAATTTCGGCTTCGACGAATCAAACTCCGTCTTAAAAAGTTTGCTCTCCTGCCAGCGGGCCTGCCATTTATGCTCTATTTCAGACGGTACGTAATTGTTGCTTGACATTTTTTCTCCCAAAAATCAAATGTAAGAAGCCGGCGCCGCCGGTGATTAAAATCCGGCCGCTCCTCTGAAAACTCTATAACCCACTAAAATATAAAGCATGGCGCCGCCTGAATGCAACTTTTTTCAAGTCGCAACGGACATCACATCGTGGGGGTTGATTGAACCTACGTACACTTTGACGAACCTATGAGGGAAACTTCTACGTTGCTTCCATGCTACAAAATAATCTTGCACCCTACGCCACAAAGTCCAAAAGCTGCCCCTTGCCTATCTCCTTGCCGGCGGCTAACTTCATTTCCAAGCCGGTTTTCAGCATTTTTTCGGACATCTGCGTCATCTGAGCGCTTGAATCCATCACCACCTTGCTCAGGTTTACGGGAGCGGACGCCGCCCGGGGGTTCAGCATCATTGATACGAAGTCCATAAATAACCTCCTCCGGTTTATAGTGACCGGGTTTTTTATAGTGGTTCCTTTATACTTATCGGCAGAATTTGTACAAAACTTTAGTGTTTTTTGGGATTGCAATAAAATTACGTATCGGACGGTAATAATTATGTATATTTATATTGGGTTGGTGTAATCAAATATCAACCGAACGCGTTAAATTATCAAAAAACACTGAAAAACTAACTGACGGAATGGCAATGACAGAAGCAGCGGCGACACTTATACGAACGATGAAGCCCGACGAGGAGGGCTTTGAGGCCGGCGCGAAGCGCCTGAGCGGTTTTTTCAGGCGCACGGAGGAGCGCTTTGACGCGGGCGACCTCCTCGAAAGTCTATTTTTGTCCGATGCCAGCCCAAAAATCATCGAATATATCCTGTTTTGCTTCCTCCACGTGGGACGCTCCGACATTGATACCGCCGCCGGCGCTATGAGAATGCGGCGGCTCAGAATACTGCTTCTGCGCGCGATGAAATTCGCTGGCGCGCTGAGCGCCGGAGAAAAAGAGATCATCCTGCGGATGCGGGCGGACGCGGGGCTTAAGAGCATGGTGCACTTCTATAAGATGTACGCCGACGCAAGAGAATGGTTCAACACCCTGTTCGCGCGGGAACCGCTCGACCGGACATACAGCGACCTGCTCGCCCTCCTCATCGAATGCGAGGCCGAAGCTTTGGCGCAAAGACTCTCCTGCGTATCCGACAAAATTGACCCGTACGATCTGAAGGAGATGTCGAAAATTCTGCCGCTCATCACCATCTGCGAAGAGCGCGCGCAGTCGTACAAACTCCTCGCAGAGACAGTCAGAGCCGGCGAAAAGATTGGCAAATCAATCATCTCATTTGAGTATTTTATGAAGGAGAGCGACTTTGAAAAGTGGCTCAGGCGCGTCGGCCAAAAGGAGGAGCTGCGCAAATTCCACAACGCGCTTTTGAACCAGCGGGAGAAAAAAATTCCCACGAGGGCGCTTATCGGGATAAGCAGCATAACTAGATGTGTGCTCGGCGCCCAAAGCGCCCCGCTCGACTGGGTCTCAACCGCGCTGTGCAGCAGCCGCAACTCAAAATTTTTCATCGACTGCGGCGATAGCATACAGCATGTGGCGAAATTTTTAAGCGGCAGCGCGATACGCCTGTCGGGAACATCGGTGCAGGGGGACTACACGCAGGAAACTTTCGCCAGCCTGATAGGCGCCGATATGCTTACCGCCACCCTGCACAAGCACGAACCCGAGCCCGACGTCCACGACCTTGTCCGCAGAACAATAACAAACATCCCGATCCTCATCCGCCTGCTCGACAACCCCGATGTTTACAGCAAGCCCGGCCTCATAGAGCACGTGGCCAAAACAAGCAGGTCGCTCGCCGTACTAACCAAAATTGCCTCGACGCGCGAACTGCACACCGGCAGCGCAAACACCGGCGTCCCCGCCGCCCTGCTACGAAACCCCAGCGCAATCCCCATGCCGCTATTAAGCGGCCTGATCAGCGCAGGATACGTACCGATCGCTAACCTGCGGGAAATACTATACGCCCGCACGGCACGCAGAGAGGTGCTGGCGGAAGCGGAAAAATATTTGTCGGAACAGGGCCAATAAATCACGTGATTAAAAATATTTGCATATTCACGTTGCCAAAACGTATATTGATTGAGTAATTGGGTATAGCACACACGAAAGGAGCGATTATGGCGGGAGTGGCTGAAGCGCATGCCGTTAACTTGGCGGGAAAGTATCTTACTTTCAGGCTGGTAGATGAAGAATATGGCCTGGAAATCTTAAAGGTGAGGGAGATTATCGGGCTTCTGCCCATCACGTGCCTCCCTCGGACGCCGCCGTTTGTACGCGGGGTGATAAACCTGCGAGGCAAGGTCATACCAGTTATCGACCTGCGCAAGAAGTTTGAGTTGGACGTCACCGACGATACCGACCAAACCTGTATCATCGTAGTCGACGTTACGGGCGAGAGCGGGACCATTCAGGTCGGCATACTTGTTGACTCTGTGTCCGAGGTTCTCGACATAAGGGGCGAAGACATTGAGGAAGCGCCCGCGTTCGGGGCGAGCGTCGACACGGCGTTTATCCTCGGCATGGCGAAAGCGAAGGGCGGGGTAAAAATCCTGCTCAACATCGAAAAAGTTCTGTCGCCGTCGGACCTGGAAAGTTTCAAGTACAGGAAAGGCGACGAGCGGAGGCAGGGCGCGGAAACGATAAACCATGACGACAGGCGGGACGGTTCGGACCGCAGGTCGGACGACATGGATATGTAAACCGGCAGGGGCGGCAAGTTTGCCGCCCCTACGTCATGTGTGGTATTCCGCGTTGATTTTTACGTAATCGTAGCTAAAGTCGCACGTGTGTGCCGTAGCTTCTTTGTCGCCCGTACCTAAATCAATATCTATCCTAACCACTTTCTTTTTCATCAGCAAATGCAGTTTCTTTTTATCAAATTCCGCCGGCTGCAAATTTTTGAACACCTGAACCCCGCACAGTTTTATCGACATTTTCTGTTTCGAAAACCGCGCACCGGAGTACCCTACGGCACAAGCGATCCTGCCCCAGTTCGGGTCGTTGCCGAATAACGCGCATTTCGTCAGGTTGGAGTTCGCCACGGCCTTGGCCGCCAACTGCGCGTCCTCCTCCGTTTTAGCGCCCTTGACGCTTATCTCTACGCGCTTCGTCGCCCCCTCCCCGTCGGCGGCGATCTTCTTGCATAAATCATTGCACACAACAAAAAGCCCCTCCTCAAAAGCTTTAAGCGACGCGCTCCCCCGCCCTTTCACCGCCACGCCGCTCGCGCCGTTCGCCATCACCAAAACCATGTCGTTGGTCGACGTATCCCCATCTACGGTCAGATTGTTGAACGTGCGGTTTACGACGCGCTTGACGATACCGTCGAGCAGCGCACTGTCTATCGCCGCGTCGGTCGTGATGAAGCAGAGCATCGTGGCCATATTCGGCTGTATCATCCCCGACCCTTTGGCCGCGCCGCCGATAGTAAACGCACCGGCGCCGTACTCAACGCGCACAGCCGCCTCTTTTTTGACGAGGTCGGTGGTCATTATCGCCTCGGCAAACGACGCGCCGCCCGCCGCCGCGGGTGACAGCGACCCGGCGAGCTTGGGCATTGCCGCGTTGATACGCTCCATTGGCATAAACTTCCCGATGACCCCCGTCGACGCCACGAGCACGCTCTTGGGGACGATTTTTAGGGCGCCAGCCGTTATCGCGGCCATGGTTTGCGTATCCCGCGCCCCCTGAACGCCGGTACACGCGTTCGCGCAGCCGGAGTTGCACATTATCGCGCGAACGGCGTTTGACGGCAGTATCGATTCGCACCTGTCGACACTCGACGCGCGTATGGCGTTCGTCGTGAACGTCCCGGCGGCGGCGGCGGGCAGATCGCTGCAGACGACGGCGAGGTCGGGCTTCTTGGAGGCCTTGATTCCGGCCCTGATGCCAGCGGCGCGGAAGCCGGCTGCGGCGGTCACCCCGCCCTTGACAGATTCGATTTTAACCGGCTGGGGAACTGATTTTTTGGCTTGCACTGGTTGTTCCTTTTGTTAAATAACGTAACGCGATAAAATAATATACGCGCACCGAATTGTTGATAAATTACATATTTTAAAAAAAAATAAAAAAACTATTGACAATGAGCTTGCAATTCACTATTATACATGATACGATTTTATTTTTTGGCGCACATATATAACTCTAAAAATAATCGCTAACCGGGATTCACTCACCGGAGGGAGGAATAGTATAATGATGATTGAAGAACAATTTGACGCCGACGAAATTCTGCGCGACGCCGACGAAAAATACGTCGATGACGAAGAAGAGGAGTATGAGGAAGAGGAGGAGATGCGCGAGCTGAGCTTCGACAGCCTGCATGACCAAAACGCTAATTTCAGCGATTTGGCGAGCGATCTTGATGTTGCCGATGACCTCTGGGAGTAGCGGCAAGGAGAGAGACGCCGTATACTTCGTATCGGACGCCCACTTCGGCCTCGGCGACGACGGCCGCAGGGTCGAGCTGTTCGCGGAGCTGGCAGCACAGATGCGCGGGCGCGCCGCCGCGCTGTATATAGCCGGCGACCTGTTCGACTTTTGGATAGAGTACCGCCGCACCATCCGCTCCGACTACTTCCGCGTCCTGCACGAGCTCCGCGCCCTTGTCGAAGCGGGCGTGAGCGTGCACTACGCGGCCGGCAACCACGATTTCGCGCTCGGCCGCTTTTTGGAAGAAACGGTAGGGATCAAGATCAGCCGCGGCTGTATCGACGTTGAGCTGCAAGGGAGGGAGGTCCACATCTGCCACGGCGACAGAATCCGCAAAAGGTACGTCTTTAAGATCGCCGACCGATTGCTGGGCAACAAAACCCTTCAGGCAGTATACAGGATGATCCACCCCGATATCGGCGTAAGCCTCGGGGCGTTCTGCTCGGCGGTGCTCAAAGAACGGAACCGCAAGCCAAATGTGCCGTCAAGAAACGTAAAAGTATGCCGGCAAGCCGCGCAAGCGCTCGTCAAAACCGGAAAAAGCGACCTCGTAATCTTCGCCCATACGCACTACGCCGAGCGGATAAAATACGACGGCGGCGAATACTGCAATATCGGCTCGTGGGTGAACAACTACGATTACGCGGTGCTGCGCGGCGGGGAAATTCAGTTGCTGAAATGGGGCAACAGCGCGTCGTAGGTGCTGCTGAGCGCCTGCGAGATAACCTTCGTCTCCCCCACCACCGGCATAAAATTGGTGTCGCCGTTCCAGCGCGGGACGATGTGCATGTGGATATGCTGGTCGATTCCCGCCCCCGCCGTGCGGCCAAGGTTCATACCAACATTGAACCCGTCGGGATTCATCACCCCCATGAGCGCCCTTTTGCACCTGCACAGGAGTTCCCACAATTCGGCGGATGTTTCGGGGTCTATATCAATGTCGGACGTATGTTTGTAGGGAATGACCATCAGGTGGCCGTTGTTGTAGGGGTATAGATTCATCAGGACGTAGCACTTCTTGCCTCTATAGAGGAGGAGGCTGTCCCTGTCATGACTGCT
>JAITFQ010000090.1 GCA_031281225.1 Chitinispirillales bacterium | reverse complement strand
ACATTATATACCCGCTATTCCTATTTATACTCCTAACCAATACCGTCACAACCCACGCCCAAGACCTGCCGCGCATAGCCGTATACGTCACCGGCGACGTCCTGGAAAATGAAAATATCGCGCTGCGCACCGAGATAATGTACGGTGTCAGAACCGCCAGCGCCTACGAAGGAGACGACGCGAGGCTTGGGTACGGGCTGACGGCGAGAATCGGGGCGGGGGTTAGATTTTGAAATGAAAACAAAATTCGAATTAAAAAAACAACCAAACGGAGGAACGCATGACCCAAAAACAAACCCGTCTCGCGCTATGCGCGGTAGTAATCACCGTCGTTGCCATCATTGCCACAATTGTGGGTTGCGGGGGTAACAATAATCCCGGCGGCGGCGACGACCGGTTCACGACATTCACGCTTACAACCGGCGCGGAACCCGCAATTGGCGGAACAGTCTCGCGTGAACCGCACGCGACAAGCTACCAGAACGGCACGAACGTCACACTGACTGTCACCCCGGCGACCGGATATCAGTTTGTCGGATGGTCGGACGAGTCGATCCCCGCAATTTCTCCAACGACAATTACCATCGTGAGGAACACCACGCTGACCGCCCTCTTTGAGCCAATCCCAATCGACCACCACACGCTAACGGTCAACGCGAACCCCGCAATTGGCGGCATGGTATCACGCAACCCCGACGCGCCGAGCTATACACATGAGACGGAAGTTACCGTGACAGCCGCTCCGGCGGAGGGTTACAGGTTTATCAACTGGTCGGGGGCGTCGACATCCGAAGAGGCGGAAGTGACGGTCATCATGAACAGCAGCATGACGCTGACAGCTAACTTTGAGCTGATACCTCCCGAGAGTTATTCGCTGGAAATTGTGATAAACCCCGCGGGCAGCGGTACCGTGTCACGCGACCCGAATGAGGAAATCTACCTGCATGGCACAGAAGTTACCTTAACGGCAACGCCGAATCAAGGTTATGTATTCACCGGCTGGACTGGTACGGCGTCAACCTCCACGGAACCGGAAGTGACGGTCACCGTGACAAACAATATGACGCTGACTGCCAATTTTGAACTGAAAACCTATACGCTCACAACCGGCGTATCTTCCGCAGGCGGTGGAACAGTATCGCGTGACCCAAACCAAACGGAATATACTTTCGGCACACAAGTCATAATAACGGCCACTCCGTTGGACGGTTACATGTTTGTCGGATGGTCGGGAGCGTTGACGAGTGCGAATCTTACCGAGGTGATTACCAAGGATAACAACAAGGCATTAATCGCCAATTTTCAGCCAATCCCCGTTAATCATTATACATTGGCAATCTACAGAATCCCCGTAAACGGCGGCCATGTATCGCGTAGTCCGGAAGCGGCAAGCTATGCCGCGGGAACGAGTGTCACCGTAACGGCGGAACCGGCAGCAGGTCACACGTTTATCGGCTGGTCGGGAGCGTCAACGACCGCATCACCTTCCGTGACAATTACCATGAATACCAATACGACGCTAACCGCCAGTTTTCAGTTAAATACCTATACGCTTACAACCGATATAACCCCAACAAACAGCGGCACGGTGCGCGTCAATGATGTGGTGTCAACGGGAGTCACCACTCACAATCATGGGACGTTAATCAACATATCGGCCGTCAATAATCCCGGCTACAGATTTGTAAACTGGACATTGGTAAGCGCCACCGGTACAGCGACGTTCACCAACGCGAATAACGCGAACACAACGGTTACTTTAAGTTCAAATGCGACAATAAGGGCAAACTTCCAACAAATTGGCATATTAACAATCGACCGAAATCCAATAGCTGGCGGCACCGTTACTCCAGCAAGCGGACAAAGTCATGACGTCAACACACCGGTCAGCATAACAGCTACGGTAGCGAGCGGATACAGATTCGTAAACTGGACGGTGACAAGCGGTACTGCGACATTTGCTGACGCGAACAACGCGGCTACAACGGTCACATTGAGTTCGAATGCGACGATCAGGGCAAACTTTGTACGGATATTTACGTTGACAATCAGCAGTTACCCGACAGTCGGCGGTACTTTCACCCCAGCAAGTGGATTAAGCCATGATGCCAACACACCTGTCAGCATAACAGCCATCGCGGCGAGTGGTTACAGATTTGTCAACTGGACGGTGACGAGCGCAAGCGGGACGGCAACAATCGCCAATGCAAATAATGCGAATACAACGGTTACTTTGAGTTCGAATGCGACAATCAGGGCAAACTTCGAGGCACTCGTCACACTAACGGTCAACCATAACCCAACGGCTGGTGGCATAGTCACCCCGACATTACAATCGGATATCATCAGGGGAACAACAATTAATATATTAGCTACGGCGGCGAGCGGATACAGATTTTTCAATTGGACGGTGACAAGCGGTACTGCGACATTCGCTAATGCACGCAGTGCGGCTACAACGGTCTCTTTGAGTTCAAACGCAACAATCAGAGCCAATTTCCATCAAGCAATTACTGACCAAAGAGATGGGCGGGTTTATCGTATAGTCACTATTGGTATTCAGACTTGGATGGCCGAGAACTTGAATTGGGCTGGCGATAATGGTAATCTTGGTGCGTGTTATGCTAATAGCGCAAGTAATTGTAATTCCTATGGTCGTCTTTATGATTGGAATACCGTTATGAACGGTACTTCCAGTTCATCCGCAAGTCCCAGTGGTCGTCGTGGTATTTGTCCTGCTGGTTGGCATGTTCCCAGTGACGCAGAGTGGACGACTTTAACTAATATTGTTGGGTCGTCTAACGCTGGTACTAAGTTGAAGTCTACGACTGGTTGGCATACTGGTAGTGGTTATGTTCCCGGTACTGACGATTTCGGTTTTTCGGCTCTGCCCGGCGGCTACGGTTGGAGTATCGGTTTCGATTTCTACAATGCCGGCAACTACGGCAGCTGGTGGAGCGCTACGGAGGGCACTGTGAGCAGCGCGTGGAACCGGTACATGTACTGGGGCAGCAGCAACGTGTACAGTACCGCGGACAGTAAGATGAGCCTGTATTCCGTCCGTTGCCTTCGTGATGATTGATGTGTCGTGTGGTATCAAAAAAACCGTCTGAATCAGGATTTACAGGATTAAAGGATGGGCAGGATTAAAAGATTGATGGGTGGGTGTGTGAAATCCCAAAGGAAATCGCGCAACCTCCCTCTCTCTTCCCCCTCACACGTTCCGTCGGCCTCCTTATCACCCTTTCTCCGGTCTTCCGTTTGAAATTGACTTACAACACTGTTCTTTCCGTCGCCTCTTGTGTTTTTCGCATTCCCAAGATGATTTCTTCATTTGACAACTCCGGTAATATGTAATTTAGTATTCGTTACTTCCGCCGGAATTTTTCATTTTTATTCGAGTATCAAATCCAAGTATCCGGTGCTTTCCAGTTTCCTGGCTCGTTTGTTTTTTCTGTAAGAGATGAAATGGCCGGCATAAGAAAATTTTTTATTTGTGCAATAATTTCACCAAACGATTCGGGGGTTTCGGTGTTTTTAATCTTTTTACAAAACATTCGCCATTGTTTCTGTTTATCCATTACAAAGGAGTTCGTGAATGCAACGGTATTATTTATAATTGGTGTTTTCCGCTTATTAAATGTTGCTTTTATGGCTTCGGTTAGCTTATGGCCTGAAAAATCAAATGTTTTTGACAGTATCCAAATATCATAAAAATCTTTCATACGGCTATTGAGTTCCGCCATTTGTATCATTGCATGGTATTTTTCGGCAACGGTACTTTCTTTTGTATAGCCCAAGATTTGCGCAAGCGGCATGTCAATGAATGATGGCATTGTGATTACATCGGGTTTTGGAAACACCACGTCCCCAAATCCTATATCTATTTGCATGGCCATACGCATGTTTTCCATTTTTCCCACAAAGCTAACTCTACGTCCGGCATAATCGGCATTTTTGATAATGGTGGAACTTTTTACGGTTATCGGATCGAAAACAATTCCGTCAGCAGCAGTTTTAACCATACAAATCTCTTTGATACATGTTTCAAGTATCGCAGCATCATTACCTATCAAGCCAAGCATATCAATATCGAGGGTAGGACGGTAAATTGAGCTTTCCCATACAGCAAACATCAACGCACCTTTGAGGATTAACCGTTCCTTATATTCGGATTGGCCGAGACGATAAAGAAAACGTTCCATTGCGTATCGTCGGGCTATTTCCTCGAACGGCCGATTTTCAGCCTTGGATTTATTAAGCAATTTTTGCCTTACAGAGACCGCAATATCCTTGACATTTTTGGCCGTCATAGCATTGCCTCGAGATAAGGATGAATGATTTTTTCTACTCGGCAGGCGCGGGCGTATTTCATGAGGTTGGTGATTTTCAGCGGTTTGCGCTCGTGATAGAGGCGGAGCGCTTCCAAGACGACATCCATCCCCAACTGCCCTCGAAACTTAAAGCAGTCACATAGCGTTTTTTCGACGTCGTAGATTTTTATGGTTACGCCGTCAATCAGATGTTCGGTGATTCCGGCACCAAATGACGGTTCACGCAGTCTATATATCCGTATCGGCGGATAAGAGATGCGCGGGATTGTGGTTCCGGTGAGAACGGCAATATCGACCGCGCTCGGAATTTGCGTGGTTATTTCGTGAAACGACAGTGCGGACGTAAGACACACCACCGCATGCGGAACCCGCAGAGCCACAACTGTTTTATCCGGTTGGGAAAGTGAGGGCAAGCCGCTAAGGCGGTATACGCCGCGTGAAACCTGTTCAATTACGCCGTTATCTCTGAGCAAATACAGCGTCCGGCGGCTGATACCGGCACTTAGCGCCTCGGCCATCCGAATCCAGCCATTGCGAGCCGTTAGCAGGTCAACCGCGGCTTTATACCGATTAACGGCGCTCCGTTGAGTATCTGCCGTAACAGAAATTTGTTGAGACAAAGTATACCTCACTTTTAATAACAAAATATATTATGTCTCAACTACAAAGGTGTTTTTTTAAAAGTGCAACACGAAGCGCCCCTTTTCTCGGTCTCCCGCCAGTATTTTGGTGTTACGGCCCCAATCCGCCGCTTTTCCGTTTCAGGTTGGTGTCATTTCGGGGAGGATTCTTTACGGTGGAGGCCTCTCCCGTCTCTTATTTCGAGCCTCTCTGACCATTGCGCCAAACATTTTTTTTAATAAATTAACAAAAAAGTTGACTTTGTACCATAAATATGTTATACTGGTGACCCTAAAAGAAAGGAGCGATTTGACAAAGAATACAATGAGTTTCTTTTGTCGGAATTTGAAAAAAAAAAAATGGAGTCGGAAGATATTTCTGTAAGAGCGCTGGCGCGAAAAGCCGGGGTATCTCCAGGTATAATCAGGCAGGTCGGAGAGGCCATAGAAATGGAAGCAGGCCATCTGACGGCCTACTAACCGGCGCCGTCGACCGTCGGCCCACTATGGTCGGTGGATATCAATGTTTCCCAAGCACAGTGACGATAACTGCTGTTGTAGCGGATAGCGGGCGTCAGGTAAGCGAAGGGATATATTTAACAGCCATGCTGATGTTGCGGCGGAGTACCCCCCTCTCCCGCGCGTGGCTAAAAAAACATTTTTTTTGTTTTCACTTTCCCCAAATATTATATTATAGCGATTATTGCAAAATACAATTGCAGTAAAAAATCCCAATATAAAGCAAGGGGCAAACGGTAAATGGACGATTCTTCAAAAAAAACGGGGCGTGAGCGCGGGCTTTCCGGCGGGATTCCCATGATGGGGATGGTGGTGCTGATCGTGGTCCTCGTGGGCGTCCTTATGGACTCCACCGGCAACGCCAGGGGCGGTCCGGACGATTTTTTCTCCGACGTGACGCGCATGGGCAACGTGGCGGTCAAGATACACCAAAGCTACGTCGACGATGTGTCGTCGAAAGACCTGATGGACAATGCCATAAGGGGGATGATGCAGATTCTCGACCCGCACACCTCCTACTTTGAGGCGAGGGAGTACGAAAACCTGCGGATGCAGACGGAGGGCAAGTTTGGCGGGCTCGGGATACAAATATCCATCCGCGACAAGGTGCTCACCGTGATGACCCCGATCTCCGGCACGCCGGCGTACAGGGCGGGGATACAGTCGGGCGACCAAATAGTAAGGATAGACGGGGTGTCGACCCGCGGCATCACCACCGACAGGGCGGTGACCAAGCTGCGCGGCGAGCCGGGGACAGACGTAAAAATACTCATACGGAGGCGGGGCGAGGCGCAGGATCTTGAATTCGTCATCAGGCGGGAAATAATCCAAATCAGGTCGGTGCCTTTTGCCGGCGTGCTTGACGGCGGCATAGGCTACGTTACCCTCCAGCAGTTCTCGCAGGAGGCCGGCGCGGAGGTCGAGCGGGCGATTAAGGAGCTTCTCAAACAGAATATCAGGGGGTTGATTTTTGACTTGCGGCACAATCCGGGTGGGTTGCTCCCGCAGGCCGTAGAGGTTTCGGGCAAGTTTCTGCCCCGCCGGACGCTCGTCGTATCCACCCGGGGCAGGATGCGTAATCAGAACAATGAGCATCGCTCCGATGACGCGGGCGCGGTGCTGCCGGCCGACATCCCGCTCGTGGTGCTTGTAGACAGGGCGTCGGCAAGCGCGTCGGAGATTGTGGCGGGGGCGATTCAGGACTGGGACAGGGGGATTATCTTAGGCGACACCACTTTTGGCAAGGGTTCCGTACAGAGCGTCTTGCAGCTCGACGCCACGAACCACCTGAAACTAACCACCGCGTTTTACTACACGCCCGCCGGCAGGTGCATAAACAAGCCGGAGAATCTCGTACGCAGAACCGGCGACGAGGACGACGATGATGAAGAAGACGTGGACGACATCGACGAGGAGGAAGCCGCCGCGCGGGCCGCGAAACGGGATAGCCTCAGGACTGTTGATACCACAACCTACCGCACTAAAGGCGGGCGGACAGTATTTGGCGGCGGCGGAATCGTGCCCGACACCATTGTTACGAGGAGGATACCGGAGGCTGCGATTCGCGCGCTTTTGGTCAGAGACCTGTTTTTCCAGTTCGCCAACGAGGAGTACGTGCGCCTGCAACAGCGCGGTGCGAGGATCACGCCCGATTTTCAGCCCGACGCGCAAACGATAGCGGCTTTCTACGCGCATCTTGATTCTGTCGAATTCACGTTCCAGAGCATAGCGCAGTTGCAGTTCGAGGAATTTAAGAGGAGAAGCGGGATTATTGAGGACACGGCGCAAACGGATAACAGAAATCCGTTTATGCGGCCGCCCCAGTTGAGCGAGGTTGATTTCGGCAAATTAACATCGGCGGCGGAAAAAGTGGATTCGATTTTAGCAGCCGACAGCAGGAACGCGATCAGGCAGAGCGAAGACGAAATTAAGCGTCTTATCCGCAACGCGCTTTTGATCAGGGAATTTGGCCAGGACAACGAGGTGGTGTTCCGCGCACGGCTGGCGCATGACGAACAGCTAATCGCGGCTTTGGGTCTTTTAAACGACCGTGAAGCCTACACCAGCCTGTTGCGAGTTCCGGGGGTAGCAAGACCGGCGGTGACGCCTGCCGCCCCAGCGCCGGCGGCGGAACCGGCCCAGCCGGCGAATCCTGGCAAACGCGAGCGCCGTAACCGACGTTAGTAAATAGTGAAATAGATGTTGTATTGCAAATAAAATTTTCAAACCAAAACCGCGTCTGTTTGACGCGCCCGGGGAAAACCCGGAATGACCGGAGGATTTTTGTATGATTCAGAAAATGCGGGAGTTAGCCCCAATGCTGATGATCGTAATCTTGGTGGCGTTTGTAGGCGGAACTATCTTCCTCGACTGGGGCATGAACGTTATGGGCCAGGGGAGGGCGACGGCAGCCGGGAAAATCAACGGGAAAGAGATTTCCCTCGAACACTTCGACAGACTCGTGAACATGGAGCGGTACAGGCTGCAGGAAGCGTCGCGCGACATCCCGCCCCAACAGTACCGCATGATCCCCGCGCAGGTGTGGAATCAGGAAGTGAACCGTGTCCTCCTTGAAGGGGTTATACGGCAAATGAGGCTCGGATCGACCGATCAGGAGGTGTTCGAATACCTGCGGCGCAACCCGATCCCCGGCCTTGACACCGCATCGGTGTTCATGACTGGCGGGCAGTTCGACACCGCAAAATACGTACAGTGGCTCAACACGCCGCAAACGTATACCATGTACCCATTCATGGTCGAAATCGAAAATCAGGTCAGCCGGCAGATTCTGCCCTCGATGAAGCTCGACGCGCTCCTCAAAGCCGGTGTGTTCGTCTCGCCAGCCGAAGCCGCGCACGAGTTCAGCATGAGAAACGACAAGGCGACCTTTGAGTTCTTCAAAGTCCCCGCCCGCCCGTTCCGCGGTGCCGACGAATCCGGCATCACCGATAAAATGATAAGCGACTTCTATGCGGCGAACCAAAGCCGCTTCCACACCGAGGAGCAGATCGACCTCTACTTTGTGAAGATTCCCAAGATAGCGACGGCGGCCGACCTCGAATTCAACAGAAAGACGCTGGACGATATCAGAAAAGGGATTAAATCGGGCGAGTTCACGTTTGAAGTCGCCGCGGAGGCCGAGTCCGATGACGAAGGCACTGCCCCAAGAGGCGGCGATCTCGGTTGGTTCGGAAGAGGCACGATGGTCCCTGAGTTTGAGGCCGCCGCGTTTTCGCTGGGAATCGGCGAGATATCCGATCCGGTCAAAACAGCGTTCGGTTACCATATCATAAAGGTTGAGGACCGCACCGAGCCAGAAGACACCGCCGATGTTGCGGGCGTTAGAGTGCGGGCGCGCCACATACTAATTAAGGACAACCCCACAAACGAAACGCTCGACGCGCTCTCCGAAAAAGCCGATGAGCTGAGAAGGCTCATGCGGACGACCGGATTTGCCGAAGCCGCGAAGAGCGACCCGTCTGTGACGTTCGACTCTACCGGTCTGTTCGGCCGCGGCGACGCGATACCTAAAATCGGCCACCTCTCCGGCGCCGGCGTGTTCGCATTCGGGCGCAATCAGCGCGGCGGCGACATCTCCGACCCGCTCGACAATCAGGATGCGTTCTATATATTAGCCGTTAGAGAACGCGCGAAAAAAGGCGTGCGCCCGCTCTCGGCAGTGCGCGACCAAATAGTAGACGCGCTTAAAGACACGCTCGCCATGAGAGACGCGAGAGCCCACGCGCAGCAGGCGCTTGAAAAGGTAAGAGGCGGCGCGGCGATGGCGGATGTGCAGGAGGGCGACAACAAGTTAGTGACAGGGCTGGCCGAAGATCAAGCCGCCGGTGCATACCTGCCGCAGTTGGGCCACGCGTCTAAAGCCGCAAGCGTCGCGCTAAGCCTGCCGGCGGGGAACACGTCGGATTTGGTCGCGGACAAGGACGGATACAGTTTCGTGCGGGTGATCAGCCGAAACGAAGCTGACCGGGCGAACGAAGAAGCGGTGAGGATGCAGGCGAGACAGGCGGCGGATATGGCAAGGATGCAGGGGAGGCAGATGGTGTATAATGAATGGTATAGGCATTTGAGAGACAGGGCGAGGATTGTCAGTAACATAGACAGGTTTTATTTGGATTAGCAATACAGAGGGGGGGTGTCACACCCTCCCGTAATATATATTGTGTAGATTCCTTGCGTTACATTACGGTTACCGACTCGGGAGATGTGATACTTATGAGGCTTAGTACGGAGCAGTTGCGGTCTATCGGTGCTCTAAAGCTGTCAGGCAGGCTCGACGGGTTGGACGATGATGCCTATGACGGGTATTGTGAGACACTCGTTGAGTTTGTTGAGGACTTTCCGGAGGTGGAGGCGAGTCTCAAAAAGGCCATGTTTATCGGCGACAAAGAAACTGTCGCGCTTATCCTTTCGGGGCTTGCGGAAACGCTTGCGGGTATCTATGCCGACGATTTGGCGCAGGAGTGCGAGAAGGCGCGGGGGGGGGTCGACGACGCCGGCCCCGAGCAGCTTGAGGCCGATTTGACCGCTTTTATCACGGCAGTGGCCACGCTTTCGGTCGATATCCAAATGGAGTGCCACAAGGTAGCGGCGGCGGGCGGCGAGCCGGTGAGGCCCAAAACGCGGAAGTATCCGGTGCTGTATACCGACAAGCAGAAAAACGTGCTGGCGGTTGACGACATTCCGGCTACGCTGAATCTTTTGAAATCGGTCCTCGTGAAAGCCGGCTACAATTTTAGCGGCGTGAATTCCGCCGAGGCGGCTTTGAAGTACGCGAGCATGTATACGCCCGACCTGTTCATTCTCGACATAGAGATGCCCAAAATGGACGGCTTTGAACTCGCCGCGCGGCTCAGGGAGGCCGGACATAACGCCCCTATCATTTTTTTGACGGGAAATACTACACGGGAATACCTGATTAGGGCAATAAAGGCCGGCGCGGCCGATTTTATCGTAAAACCTGTTAACATTGATACCGTGACGGCGAAGATTAAAAAGATATTTGAACCCGACCCGGTGTATTAGTACTTGAAATTCCGCGGTTGCGGTATAATCGTTTATAAAGGCGGAGTCAATGCGGAACCTTACCTCGATGTCAATAATTTTCCCGCTTCTGATTCTTGCCGCTTGCGTGCCGGCCGACCATTTTCACACTCCCGCCAGCCACATAAAATCATACAGAGATGTTCCCGGAATTACAAAAGAGGAGATTGCGGCCATTGAGGCGGTCAAGGCGTCACGGGACAGCCTTGTTTACGGGCACCTGCTCGAAATGGAGACGTTCAAGCTGCCCGACGGGCGGTTCATGGGTTTTACCGTAGAGCTTTTTAACTTTCTCAGCGATTTTTTCGGCATTGAGTTCGTGCCGCGCTATTTTGAGGAACCGGGCGAACTTAAACGTGAGTTTGACAGCGGGGCGGTCGATTTTATACGCGGCATTGTCTACACCGCCGAGCATTTGAGCCAGTACCACCTCTCCTCCCCGATAACGGGGCGGCGCATGAGCGTTTTCACGCGCGCAGACGCGGCGGATATAAACCATATAAACGACTTCACGAACCTTAAAGCCGGATTTCTGGAAAACACAATGACC
>JAITFQ010000027.1 GCA_031281225.1 Chitinispirillales bacterium | reverse complement strand
AAACATTATCCAAAGCGGCGGCGGCGAATTTATGGACTTCCGCACCCCGCTCATCGACGCGCTGAGAGAAAATGACTGCGAACTGTTTATAGAAACTATCAACCGCCTTTTAGCAAGCATCCCCTACGACGACTACATGAACGCCGCGAAATACGGGCGTCGGAAAAAAATGCCCGCGCAGGAATGGCTCTACCGCTCCACCATCCTCGCTTTCCTGCGCGGGTGCGGCGTGCTGACGTTCGGCGAAATGCACGGCAATCAGGGGCGTTCTGACCTGATAGTGACAAGTAGAGGAGTCACGTGGATAATCGAAATAAAAGTCACCGGCAACAACGACTGCGAAGCGCAAGCGCAAGAGGCTATGAAACAAATCAACGACAGGCAATACGCCGAACCGTACAAAAACGGAAAAAAAGTGGGAATCGCGATTGATGATAATACGAGGCAGATTGGGGGGTGGGTAGAGGCGTGAGGATTTATGCACATGAACAATACAACCATTGAATGTTTCTTATTGACCGCGCACTGCCGGGACAACGGGAACCGGTTTGAAATTACGCTTTGGGGAGCCTCTTCATCGGGGGAGCGCGTCAGGATTTTTATTGACGATTTCAGGCCGCTATTCTTCTGCCCCAGAAGCGTGCCGGCAAGTGAAACCGCCGCGGCGAGCGAGAGGAAACAGCTTTCTATGCGGTCGTTTGACGGCGGGGACGTCGACTGCCTGTACTTCGCTAACTATTCACTAATGCAGCAGGCGGCGAAACGGTTGAAGAGCGCGCGGCATACCGTGTTTGAATCTGACGTCAGCCCGATGTGGCGGTACCTGATGGAGCGGATGGTCAGCGGGTCGATGGTGGTCACGGGGACGCCGGGGCGGTTCGGGCAATTTGTTAATTTTACAAACCCGCGTCTGCGCGGTGGGGCGTTTACCCCAAAACTTGAGGTTATGGCGGTTTGTGTTGACGGCGTTGACGGCGAAGCGATCAGTAAAATTGCCTGTGTTGACGAGGCGCAGTCACATGTATTCGCCGACAGGGACGAGCGGCGGCTACTCGTTGATTTTTTGGCTTACACGCAGGAACGCGACCCGGATATAATTATCGGCTGGAAAGTTATCGATAACGCTCTAAAAACCATCCGGGAAAGATGTGAGGCGAACGGCGTTCCATTTGAACCGGGCAGAGAAAAAGGGAGCCGCGTCACGAGTTCCCAATACAACAGGTCATGGCGCGGAAACGACTATCCGAGAACCGTATGGACGGCGCGGATACCCGGCAGGGCGGTGATAGACGTGCCGGCAATGCTCAGAGGGTATCACCATTCCCCCGACGAGTACCAGCCGGATTTCAGCGATTGCCTGACGGGCGCGAGGAGTATTTTTGACATTTTTAACAGAGCAGAAATATTACAGAACGCAATCGAGCGGTCAAAACGAAGCGGCCAAACCCTCGACAGCGCCGGCGGAAGCGTGGCCTCTTTCGACCACCTTTACCTTCCGCGCCTGCACCGGGCCGGCTATGTCGCGGGTGATACGGCAGACATCGTACCGCCCTCGCAGCCGCTGCTCGGCGGGCATGTCCTTGAACCCGCGCCCGGGCTTTATGAGAATGTTTTGGTGTTTGACTTCAAGAGCCTGTACCCGTCAATTATAATGACCTTTATGATCGACCCGCTTGGATTCAGGGTCAGGGACGGCGACCGCGTGTCAAACCCGATGGGGAGTTCGTTTTCCAAAAATCACTCCCTTATGCCGGAAATAATCCGTGAGCTGCTTGCCGCGCGGGCGGTGGCGGCGGAGCAAAAGAATCCGTATCTGTCGACGGCGATAAAACTCATGATGAACAGTTTTGCCGGAGTGATGGGGGCGACGGGCTGCCGCTTCTTCTCCGAACACGTATCGGCGGCCATCACGGGGACGGGGCGCTATATATTGAAAGCGTCGATCGAGCATATCGAAAACGTGTGCGGAAAAAAAGTTATTTACGGCGATACCGATTCTATATTTGTCAACCTCGGGGCGGGTATGGAAGACGGCGCGGATAAAATCGGCAAAGAGATTTCAACGGAGACAGGCGTTTGGCTAAAAGAATATCTAAGCGAAAAATTCGGCGTGCAATCGGCGCTTGAACTGAAATACGAAAATCACTACCGGCGCTTTTTTATACCGTCGCTGCGAAGCGGAGATACTAACCAGGGGACAAAAAAACATTACTGCGGGGCGACGATTGATAAGGACGGGGCGATAGAGCTGACATTCAGAGGGATGGAATCGGCGCGGAGCGACTGGACCGATCTGGCGAAAGATTTTCAGCGCGAACTTTTTATAAAGTTTTTTTCGGGGCAGCCGCTTGAGGACTACATACTCACAACCGTCAGCCTTGTGCAGAAAGGAAAATTTGACGAGAGATTAATTTACAAAAAGAGAATGCGCAAAAGCATAGATTCCTACACCGTAAATATCCCGCCACACGTGCAGGCCGCGAAACTTTCGGACTCGCCGGCGCGGCTGATAAAATACTGTATCACCCAAAGCGGCCCGCAGCCATTAGAGAAACTGACCGCGCCATTAGACTATCAACATTACATCGACAGCCAGCTCAGGCCGATAGCCGATTCCATCCTCTTGTGGATGGGTACGGATTTCGACAAAATCACATCGGGGCAGCAGGATTTGTTTGGGTAACCGCCATAATGTATATTGTATGCTATGTTCACATTGCCAAAACCGATAAAACCGCGCCTCATACGAAAAATAATATGCCTGATAACCGCCGTTACCGCCATGTCGCCATGTTTCGCCAACGAGACCAGCACCGGGCGGTTTATCGACCGTGTCGACTTTTTGACCGAATTTTATATTTATCAGGACGTACGCACGTTCACCAATCACAAAAACGCCGAGCTCCGCGAAGCCTATTTAGTATCGGCCGAAACCGAGTTTGAAGCGATATTCGTATCGCTCGACTCCATTCTACACTTCGGTATGCTGTACAGTAATTATTTGGGGATGGGCAGGCAATCCGCGGCGATACTTTTTGACCCGCGGGAAGCGAACTACGCGCTCGTGCCGTATTTTGAGTTTCGGCATCAGGAAATTTTCTACCAAATCGGTCTCGACCACCGCTGTTTCCATCAAATCGACAGGAAAACAAGATCCATTTCCCCATACTGGAATCAGATATACATCAGAGCCTCGTCAGCCAATTACAGGTTTCCGCAGATGAGAAAAAATTATATCGACGCGGGGCGCAATACATATCTCGACAATTTGAGATGGCAGGTTACAGCGGGATATTTCGTCAGCAAATTCGGCGGCATGGACAGAACGCTGATTTCAGGCGGGCACCCGTGGAGAGCGACGGCGGCGGGCGATATCGGCTATTCGTTTTACAGAAGCGAATCGTGGATATTAAGCGGGCATAACAAAATTACCCTGCTCAGCGATACCAGCGGCACCCCTTTTTGGATTGGCGGGCTGGGGATAGACGCCGATGTGCATAACCGCGGCTACGCGATCGGATTTTTTATAAATTACAACTACGAATTTTCGCGAAATTTGCCGCTGTTCAGCAATGATCAGTTAATCGAATTGGGAATCAGATTCAGGTACTGATTGGAAATATGACGACGCAAAAACATAATTTTTATCTCGCCCCGCTACGCGGCGTTACCGATAGCGTTTTCCGCGCCGTTTACGAAAAACATTTCGGTCAATTTGATTATATCCTCGCCCCGTTCATCCCAACCATCCGCGGAAACCGCGTCAAAGATTACCACATTAGAGATATTTTGCCCGATAACTGCAACGATCCAAAACGCCTCATTCCTCAAATCATAGGCAACGACGCCGACGGTTTTTTGCTATTATCCCGTAAATTCGCCGATTTGGGATTTTCGTCCGTAAACTGGAATCTCGGCTGCCCCGCCCCGCTGATTACGCGGAAAAAACGTGGCAGCGGGCTTCTTCCGCACAAGGAAACCATCGAAAAATTTCTTGACGACACCGTCCCAAAACTATCTATCCCGCTATCAATCAAAACACGGCTTGGGCTTGATAGCAAGGACGACCTTGAAGCGCTTATCCCCATGTTCAACAACTATCCGCTAACCGAACTGATAATCCACCCGCGCACAGGGGCGCAGCTTTATGAGGGGACAGTCGACATTGACAAATTTGAAATATGCCTGCATAAATCAACCCATACGGTAGTTTATAACGGCGATATAGTTTCCGCCGATAATTTCAAATATCTTGCCGGACGTTTCCCTAATGTCAACAGGTGGATGATAGGCCGGGGGTTAATCAGAAACCTGAATTTGCTTAAAGAGTTGAGAAACGAACATACGCAAATCCATACAATATACGATTTTTTGAACGACCTGTTAAGCGCCGATCCGAATCATTCCCACGAAACAAAAATCCTCGGCAGAATGAAAGAAATATGGAGATATTTGGGGACGGGGCTTGACGAAAGCGGGGAGCTGGGCCAAAAAATAATACGCTGCGAATCAATATCCGAATATCAGAAAATCGTAGACCGGCATTTCGCTTCCATCACCGCCGGGCGCTAAAGCCCCCGCATTCTCAACCGGTCCATCTCGTTTCTTACATCCCTCTCCATATCAAGCGATATGGCCGACAGCGTGTAATCAAACCGTTTTTCCGGCGCGGAGATGTTTATGGAAAAAATTATGCGCGTCTTTGGAAAGTCCCATCTCGCGTACGCCGCGGTGACTATCCGCTGGTAATACGCGTAGGGGTGATAGCGCAGATTCCAACGTTCCTGTCTCAGATAGGCGTCTAACCTCGTAAACGCGAATCTCGGATCGAGCCCCCTGAATACCGGCTGTTTTTGGCCGTATCTGCTGCGCAGGAGCGTGTATATATCCTGTACAAAATTCAGCGTTCTCGCCCTTATCACAGTATAATATTCATTGACGCTTCTGTAAACATTATAATTGAAATCAAAGTTCGCCAAATCGTCAAAATTAAACCGCACGGTGGCTTGGAAAAAACGGTCTTGCCAAAAATAATAGGTAACCGCCGCCGGATACCCTGCGATTGTCGTATTGGTTCTGAACGCGGTTACCCCCATTTCGGCGGGAAACTGCGCGGCTATCGGGTCGGGCTGCCACGCGGCGACGCCGGCGGCTTGCTGCACCTGCGCGGGCGTACTCCCCCATTCCGCATCGTTGAACCCGTTTGGGGAACTGACGCGGTTTTGGGTATTTACCTGCTGCGCTTGCGTTTGCGCCGGTATGAGGAAAAGCACGGCGGCCAGCAGGAAGATTCGTGAGAATCGGGGGGCGTTTATTTTAGTAATATCCATATTATAATATATCGGATGACGGCGCGGATTTCATTAGAACATCAGCGTTCTTTTCCTGCCCTCTGTCGTCGCCCCGCCCTCGCCGCTGCCGGTTCCAGTCCCGCCGCCGCGTCTTGACGGGCCAAAAATGTCCATATCACCGCCCCCGCCCCTTTGGGCGCGGGAAACGCCGTGTACGTTACATGTGTCAGGATTGGTAGCCAATTTGAAAAATTCAACTTTTGTTCTGGGGCATGAGCCTCTCGACAAACCGGACGTTTGATGGCAGATTGAGGCCGATTTTATCCCATCGGGGCGTCTGAAATCCTGAACGGGCAGGTCCTTATGGAGCGCTTGCATTGCGTGAACCCACACGGGTATCGAGGCGCTTGAGCCTGTCACCCCCCGGCCCATCGACCTGCGCTCGTCTATGCCGGCCCATACGCCGCAGACGATCTGCGGGGTGTAGCCGATGAACCACGCGTCGGAGTAATCGTTCGTCGTGCCGGTTTTCCCGCCAGCCGGCCGTCTGAAACCGCGCCCAGGAATCGTCGCGCCCGTGCCGCAGCATACGACGCTGCTCATCATGGAGTTCATCAAAAACGCGTTCTGCGGCGATATGACGGTTCTTTCCCTGACGGTTGTCTCTTCAAGCACCCTGCCGTTTTTGTCGACCACCCTTTGCACGAAATACGGTTCCGCGTGTATGCCGCGGTTCGCGAATATTCCAAACGATGAGGTGATCTCAATGACCGTAACTTCGCAGGCGCCTATCGCGAGCGACGGGCCGGTATGGAGCGTCTGCCTTATCCCCATCTTGTTGGCGAAGTCGACGACATTCTGGCCGCCTACCCTGTTAAATACCTGTATGGCGACAAGGTTATTGGAGCGCGCGAGCGCGTCGCGGATACTCATCGGGCCGGAAAATGTGTTGTCGTAGTTCGTGGGACGCCAGTCGCCTTCGGGGGTGACGAGGGTGATGGGCTGATCTAGAACAACGGTAGCCGGATGGAAGTCGTGGTCAAGCGCGATGGCGTATACATAGGGCTTAAACGCCGATCCTGCCTGCCTCCTCGCCTGAGTCGCGCGGTTGAACCTGCTCTCCTGAAAATCCCGCCCGCCGATGAGGGTGCGGATTGCGCCGGTCGAAACGTCGAGCGCGACCACCGCCATCTGCGCCGTGCGCAGTTTGAGCGTGTCGTGCAGCCTTTCATACTCCTCCGTATGCGTGGCGTAAAGCGAATCAAAATTGGCAATAAAAGTTTCCCGTGATATGCCGCGCCTGCGGTCGGCGTTGGTGCCGTTCAGGAACACGTGCTGCAGGCGTCTTTGCAATACCTCGACTTGGGCGGCCATGCTTTTTTCCGTGGAGTCCTGAGCGAACATGTCGAGCGTGGTGTGGATGACTAACCCGCCGTTATAGAGCATTTCGTCGCCGTACCTTTCGGCGGCATAACGTCTGACCATCTCTACAAAATACGGCGCCTGAGGCGGCCGTTGGACTTTTGGATCTGCCACAACAGGCTCGGCGATAATCGCGCGGGCGGTATTTCCGTCGATAGCTTTTGTGATGACCATCGACCGCAGCACGGTATTGCGGCGCGCGGTAATGCGGTCCATGTTGGCGGCCCTGTCCGGCCTGTGGCGCTCCGGCAATTGGATAATCCCCGCGATGACCGCGCTCTCGTTTAGCGTCAGGTCCGACACGTTTTTGCTGTAATAGCGGTCTGCGGCGGCCTGCACCCCGTACACGCCGGCTCCGAGGTACGCCTGATTGAGGTACAGTTCCAGTATCTCCCGCTTGGTAAAACTGCGCTCCAGGTGGACGGCCGTCAGTATCTCGCGCACCTTGCGGATGAAAGACTTGTCGGCGGTAAGATAGAGGTTGCGCGCAAGCTGCTGCGTAATCGTAGACGCCCCCTGCGCCAGCCTGCCGTGTGTGAAGTTAGCGATAGCCGCGCCGACATTCCGCTGAATATCTATACCCCAGTGCTTGTAAAACTTGCGGTCTTCAATAGCGAGAACCGCGTTTTGAAGCTCAACTGGAATCTTGTCGAGCGGCACCCAAAACCGCCTCTCAACGCTGAATTCGTGTATAAGATTGCCGTCCTTGTCGAGCACCTTGGATACGACGGACTGCTCAATGTTCTGAAGCTGGCTGTGTATCGGGAGCGTTTCGTACAGCCGGTAGAGGAAGATACCGCCGGCGGCAATTGAGAACGAGACCGCGGGGATGACCATCAGCACCAGTAAAAAGAGCCAAAGCCCCCTTATCCTGCCCGATTTATCCTTCTTGCCTGCCTTGGCTTTGGCCGCAGGCTCACCCGCGCCGTCGCCGCCGCTTCCGTTTACTGACGAGTTACTGTTTTGTTCTGTTTGCATAATAAGTTAATTACCGCCCCCTATATTCATAAATATCGTATAATCCAGGTCTAAAAATCAAGTCAAAGATTTATTTTATTAAAACTAATATAATATCTGCGGCGGTATCGCGCCAAAAAATGATCTTTTCAATTTCCCTCGCTTTTTGACGCGGCATGAATTATTTTATACTGTATCACATACATTTTCAGGAGGTCAGGAATGACTGTCTTCAAAAAAATTGTACAGATTAAGCCGTATAAAGCCTTTTTTCTCGCGGCGCTGCTTTTTTGCGTTTGTTCGGACTCGTCGGTAGACCCGAACCAGCTTTATACCCTCACGGTCAACGCCGGCACCGGCGGCACCGCTGCGGGCGGCGGCTCGTTTAGCAGCGGGACAAACGCGGCTATTTCGGCGGCGGCCAGTTCGGGGTGCGCGTTTAGCGGATGGACGCCGACGGCAGGAGTCGCCAATCCAAACTCCTCTAATACTACCGTCTCCATGACAACGAACAGGACGGTTACGGCCAATTTTAATTGCGAGGGTGGTGGTGAAGAGGGTTCGTTTACCGATTCGAGAGACGGTCAAGTTTATCGTACTGTAACTATTGGTTCTCAGACTTGGATGGGAGAGAATTTGAATTTTAACGCTCAGGGTAGTGTTTGTTACGATGATGATCCCGGTAATTGTGATATTTATGGTCGTCTTTATGATTGGAATACCGTTATGGCCGGTTCTCCCAGTTCCTCTACAAGTCCTAGCGGTGTTCAAGGTATTTGTCCTGTTGGTTGGCATGTTCCTAGTGAAGCAGAGTGGACTACGTTGGTTAATTTTGTGGGTGGAAGGGAAGTGGCTGGGGCTAAGTTGAGGTCGAGGAGTGGTTGGCATACCGGTAGTGGTCATGTTCCCGGTACTGATGATTTCGGTTTTTCGGCTCTGCCCGGCGGCTACCGCTGGAGTGGGAGTGGCGGTTTCCTCACTGTCGGCGACGACGGTCGCTGGTGGAGCGCTACGGAGAACGATGCGACTAGCGCGCGGATCCGGGCCATGTACTGGGACGACAGCAACGTGGGCAGCGGTGGGGGCAGCAAGACTATCCTGTACTCCCTTCGCTGTCTTCGGGACTGATGTGGCGTGTGGGTAGCGTAGACAGCCCCCATGCCTCCACCGCAAGCCGCGTTTTTTTGCGGCATGCGGTGTTGTTTGCGGCGCGAGTCAATTATAAAATATTAAGGCGTCAAATCAGCGAGCGTCTTTGCCGCCGATTCGAAGTCATAATCTTCTATTTGGCGGACCAGTTCTTCCGTTCCCGGAACGGCGCGGATATCGTCAAGTAAATTTACAACTGCCGGGTTTATGTTTTCGAGCATGATTTTTGTTTCCTCAAACAATGCCGCCGCCTGTTCCATAGTCAGGGTTTTTCCTGCCTGCGCCGCGCTTTCGTCAAGTAACGGGCGTAACTCTTCCAAAACCCGCGCCAGTTCGGTTTTCAGGAGATTCATTTTATCTTCTGGTACTGAGGCCGCTCCGCTTTTAAGCAATGTTTCGACCCCCAGCGCGGCGCTTTGCAGCCCTTTTTCACCAATCTGGCCGGCGTTGCCTTTTAAGGTGTGCGACAATCTGTGCGCGAGTTTTATGTCGCCGGCCTCTATCGCCTCGACAATATCGGCAAACTTGGTTTGGTTGTTCCTGACAAAATGGAACCGCAGCATTTCCAATAGCTCATCCCCGTCCCGCGCCTGCTCGTCGCCGTCTATAACGGTACTGCTTACGGGCGTCAAGTATTTTAACAGAACGCGCCATAATTCCTGAGACGTAAACGGTTTGCCCAAATAATCGGGCATTCCGTTCTTCCTGTAATTATCCAGCTCGCTGACCATCACGTTCGCCGTCAACGCCACAATGGGCGTCCCGGTATTCAACGCGGTAATTTTTGACGCGGCTTCTATTCCGTCCATAACCGGCATGAAAATATCCATAAGGATTAGGTCAAACGGCTTTTCCCCCTTCCGCGTCCGCTCCTCGACCATTTCCACGCCCGCTTTCCCGTTATCAGCCACCATTGCCTCAAGCCCCACGCGCGTCAGGTGCTCGCGGGCGACCTGTTGATTCATCAGGTTGTCGTCGCAGACTAAAACCAGACCGTTAAAGCACGGTTTTTCAATAAGATTGTAGTCCATATCAACGTTCGCGCCGCCGTTCGCGTCCGCTGTTTTAAACGTAATTTCAAAACTGAACGTACTGCCGGCGTCGGGCGCGCTTTCCGCCGTCAGTTTTCCGCCCATCAGCTCCACTATATTTTTGGTTATCGCAAGCCCCAACCCCGTGCCGCCGTAGTTGCGCGTCGTACTCGAATCGGCCTGAGTAAACGGGTCAAATATTTTCCCTATCTGCGCGGGGTTCATGCCGATACCGCTGTCCTTTACCTCAAAGTATACGGTCGCGTTGCTATCATCCGAATTTTTTACCTGTAAAGAAAGTTTGACCGTTCCGGCGCTTGTAAATTTTACGGCGTTGGACAGCAGGTTTATAAGCGCCTGATAAAGCCTGACCGGATCGCTCAATACTTTTTTGCCCTCCGGCAGCTCCGCGTAAACCTCAAAATCGAGGCCCTTTTCCTTAATATCCGGCAACGTGACGGATTGACAGCGCGAAATAACATCATTCAAGTCAAACGGTATTTTTTCCAGCTCCATTTTACCGGATTCTATTTTTGAAATATCCAAAATATCGTTTATGATACGCAACAGCCATTTTGTACTGTTCGTGATTTTTTCCAAATAGCCTCTCATTTGCTGCATGGAACCGCTGTCCACAGCGAGTTCCGCAAACCCCATAATACTGTTCATGGGCGTACGGATTTCGTGGCTCATTGTGGCAAGGAAGGTGGACTTTGAATGGGAAGCGGCCAATGCTTCCTCCGTTCGAATTTGCAATTCCTCGGTTCTAAACATAACAAGTTTTTCCAGTTTTTTACCGATATTGCGGCTTCTTACAAAAAAGGCGGACACTAAAATAATTACAATTAAAGACAAGCCAATCGCGCCAAACAGCCACGGGCGCTGCGCTTGCAACACTTTCGCTTGATAATCAAAGGTTTTACTTATCCAGTAATTCGATATTCTGTTGACATCAATCAAGGCAAAGGCCTTTTCCAAAATGGACAGGAGGACAGCCTCGTTCCTGTTAAAACCGGGGCTTACGCCATAGGCGGAAGCTAATACGAGATTGGCTTTAAAACCCGAGCGTTCCTGATAATTTGTCATGGCGAGAAGCAGGAGCATACTGCCCATCATCACATCAACGTCGCCGCGCTCCAAAGCTACCGTAGCGCTGTCAAAGCAGCCATATTCAGTCGTATAGGGATGGTCGGGAAACCACCCGTAAAACATGGCGGAAGAGGAATAATCCTTAATCAGGCCCACCCTCAGGCTCAATATGTCGTTTACTCTGAGCAGGGGGAAATCACTCTTTGATATCAGTAAATAACTGTCCCGCACTCTAAACTCCGGCCATAAGAACCGCCTCTCCGTTGCCGGGGTGCGGTTAAGCTGCGGGACAAAGGAAATTTTTCCGGCTTCCAGCAGCCGGAGCAATTCTAACCATTCCGTATCTATGCCCACGGCTACTTCAAAAGACAGGCCGGTGAGGAGCGACACTTCCCGGAGAATATCAAAGGCGATCCCCTGCCATTGCCCTTCGTGAGTGTTATAAAAATCAATGGGATAATTGTAATGCTGCGCCCCCATCATAACGACAGGGTTATTTCTTATGTACTCCCGCTCCTCCTCATTAAACCGCTTCCATAATATATTGGCTAAATACTCTCTGTGCCCAATGGTATACAGGTGGGTCAGATAATGGATACCGCCGTTTCGGAGAGCTTTTGTCACAACCGAAATCAGCGGTTCAAAGGCTGGATTTTTCGCGGTCATGGTAACAGAATTGAAAATTAACGGGGAAAAATCTTCGGATACCATGTGGCCGTAAGAATCAAACGCCCCTTCCGCCGTGCCCATTGCGATAAAGGCGTCGGCTTCGCCATTTTTTAACATCCGGTAAATAGCGTCATAGTCTCCGGCAAAAACCGCGTGAAAAGAACCGGGTTCAAGCAGGGCGGAAACATCGCTGTAAGTGATGGACCCTTCCACAAATATATAGCGCGGCAGACGGTACAGGGCAATCACTTCCGGTGAATGGCTGCCCGCGATCCGCATGACTTTTACAGAACGTTTGGCAATAGGGTCGGAGAAAAAATAGGTGTCGTGATATTCATCGGCGGCGGTTATGCCGGCAAAATCTATCTCACCGGAATTCAGCTTATCATACAAATCGCTCAGGTCGTGGACCTCCGGTACAAATCGAATACCAAAGAGCGCGGAAAGCCAGTCGCAAAACAGGGCGATATAGCCGCTTATCCGGCCATCCTCCGTTATAAACGCCTCCGTGCCCAATGTTGAGGCATATATAAAAGCGTCCGCCTGTTTTTTGAGTGCTTCGATGGCATTAATCTCATCTTCCGTAACGCCGGGCACATCCTTGTACGAGGTGAAAGCCGGCGTTTTATGAGATTGCTTTCCACCCTCATCCGCGCAGCCCCAAAATACGGTTGACAATATTACCGTGAACAATAAAACACTGCCTTTGATTTTTTTCATGCGCCTTCCCTCACTTCATTTACTTCTGTGCGTTGCGTACCTTTAATTAATAAGTATTTATGCAGCTTTTCAAATACCATTTCAATATCGAGAGGTTTGCCAAGATGATCGTCCATACCCGCTGCAAGGTATGAATCGATGTCGTCCTTAAAGACATTTGCGGTCATCGCGATTATTGGGATATTTTGTGAAATTTCACGAATGCGCCGTGTCGCTTCAAGCCCGTCCATTATGGGCATTTGAATATCCATAAATACCAGGTCATATTTATTTGGCGCCGCCTCTACCATGTCGAAAGCTTCCTTACCGTTTTCCGCGCAGTCGATAATAAGGCCGGAATTTTCCAAAAGTATAATAAATATTTCCCGATTAATTTCAATATCCTCCGCAAGCAGCAGCCTTTTGCCTTCAAACGCGCCGGCATTTGCCGCGGCGGATGTTTCCAGCGCGTCATCGCTTCCCTCTTTCCCGCGCAGCGCTTTAACGGTGAAAATAAACCGAGCGCCCTTGCCGGGTTCGGATTCAACCCAAATCCTGCCGCCCATAGATTCTACTATGCGTTTGGATATAACAAGCCCCAGCCCCGTGCCTCCGTATTTGCGGCTCGTCCCGCTTTCCGCTTGCTCGAAGGGGCGGAACATCCTCTCCTGCTCTTCCATCGGTATGCCTATCCCGTTATCGGCGACCTCGACGCGCAGTTCGCAATTTTCGCCGTTTTCCTCCATCAAAGATGTTTCAAGATGGATTTTACCGCCTTCGGGCGTAAATTTAACGGCGTTAGAGAGCAGATTGGTTATTACCTGCGCCAAACGCTGGTCGTCCCCCACGATAAGGCGCGGTATGTTATCGTCTATGTCTACGGAAAACACCTGCAACTTTTCATCCATACGGAAACCGGTAATCGTTATTATTTTTTGGAGCATTTTCCTGAAATCATACTCAATGGGCGATAGCTCCAATTTGTCCGCTTCGATTTTTGCCATGTCGAGCACATCGTTTATAACGCCGAGCAAGAGGGAGGAGGCGTCCCCTATCTTGTTCAGGGCGTGATCTTTTTGCTCTATGTCCCGCGCTTTCTTCCCTATGGCCGTCATGCCGATAATCGCGCCCAGCGGCGTGCGCATTTCATGGCTCATCGTAGCAAGGAACGCGGATTTTGAATGGGAAGCGGCCAGCGCTTCGGTTCTAAGCGCAACAAGTATTTTCAGTTCCTTACCGGCGCGGCGGCTTCTTACAAAGAAAACGGATACAAGAAGAATAATAGTTAGGGACAAACCAATAGCGCCAATCAACCACGGACGCTGGGCCGTCATCAGTTTTGTCCGGTAATCAAAAGTCTTGCGCATCCAGCGTTCCGAAATCCCGCCGACCCCAATCAGAACAAACGCCTTATCCATGATGGATAATAAAACCGCCTCGTTTTTATTAAACCCGGGAAAAATGTCATACGCGTGGTCGAATAAAAAATTAATTTTAAAACCGGCGCGCTCCTGATAGTTTGTCATGGCGAGAAGCTGAATCATGCTGCCCATCATTACATCGACTTCACCGCGTTCCAAAGCAAGCGTAGCGCTGTTAAAATCTTCGAAATCTACCGCGTATGGATGATTCGGAAACCATTCGTGAAACATCGCGGTATATGAGTAGTCTTTAATCAGGCCGACTCTTACGCTCAAAAAATCATTTATTAATAAATCCGGGAAATCCGTTTTAGAGATCAGCAGGTAATGATTTTGCATTTTAACGGTTTTTGGCCACAGAAAACGCCCCTCCCTATCCGGAGTACGGCTAAGGTGGGGAACAAAGGAGATTTTTCCGTCTTCTAACGTTTGAAACAATTCAGACCGTTCTATATTTACGTCTGTGGCTACTTCAAAAGAGAGGCCTGTGAGGAGCGACACCTCCCGTAGAATATCAAAGCCTATCCCCTGCCACTCCCCTTCATGGGCGTTATAGAAATCAATGGGATAGTTGTAGTGCAGGGCGCCCATCTTAACAACGGGGTTATTCCTTATATACTCCTGTTCCTCTTCGGTAAACCGTTTCCATAATACATTGGCCAAATATTCTCTGTATCCGGTCGTATACAAATGAGCCAGATGTTGGATACCGCCGTTTTGGAGGGCTTTTGTCACCACAGAAATCAGCGGCGCGAAAGCCGGATTTTTTGCGGTCATGGTGACGGAATTAAAAATCAACGGAAAAAAATCCTCGAATACCATGTAGCCGTTATACTCATCAAAAGCCCCTTCCGCGGTGCCCATCGCGATAAAGGCGTCCGCTTCGCCATTAATTAGCATTCGGTAAATTTGATCATAGTCATTAACAAATAACGCCTGAAAAGAGTTGGGTTCGAGCTGGGCGGAAACGTCGTTATATGTGATGGAGCCTTCCAAAAATATGTAGCGCGGCTGGCGGTACAGGGCAATGACCTCTATGGGCTGGCTGCCTGAAAAGCGCATGACTCTTACAGAACGTTTGGCAATGGGGTCGGAAAAAAGATATATATCGCGATATTTATCGGCTGCGACTATGCCGGCAAAATCTATCTTGCCGGAATTCAGCTTGTCATACAAATCACCTAACTCATAAACCTCCGGTACAAACCGAATCCCAAAGAGCGCGGAGAGCCAGTCGCAAAACAGGGCGATATAGCCGCCTATCTGGCCGTCCTCTCTTATAAATCCCTCCGTACCCAAAGTTGAAGCGTATATAAAAGCGTCATTTTGCTCTTTAAGGGCCTCAATAGCATTAATCTCATCTTCCGTAACACCGGGGATGTCACGGTAGGTGAGATAAACGGGAAACTCCAAAACTTGCTTTTTACTTTCGGTTACGCAGCCTGAAAATAGAACCGCAAGCAATAACGCGGGAAGAAAGACACGCGTTACAATATCAATAATTCTCACTCAATAGACTCCCTAAATAAATTTCCCTTCAAATCCGCAAGCGTTTGAGCGGCGGATTCAAAATTATAATCCTCAATCAGGCACGCGAGTTTCTCCGTTCCGGGGATAGCGCGGACATCGTCAAGCAAATTCATAACTTCCGGATTTATGTTTTCCAGCATGGACTCTATTTTTTCAAACAACGCCGATACCTCTTCGGCATTAAGAGGGTTTGCCGCGTTACGCACGGCGGCGCGTTCGTCGAGAAGCGGTTGTAATTCTTCCAAAACCAGCGTCAGTTCGGTTTTAAGAAGAGCCATTTTATCATCCGTGACCAAAGACGTACCGCCGGCAAGCAGTGTTTCGACCTCCGCCGCGATATTCCGCAAACCAGTTTTACCGATTTGCCCCGCGTTCCCCTTTAAGGTGTGCGCCAGCCTGTGCGCAAGTTTTATATCTCCCACATCAACCGCCTCTACAATATCGGTAAATACCGTTTGGTTGCTTTTGGCGAAATTAATCTGTAACTTCTTCAAAAGCTCGTCCTTGTCCCGCGTTTGCCCATCCTCATCTACGATAATACTACTTACGGGGGTCAAATATTTTAATAAAACGCGCCACAGCTCCTGTGACGT